>JBBQUP010000078.1:0-16382 GCA_038212305.1 Bacteroidales bacterium | reverse complement strand
TACAACAATACATTGATGCTCGAACGATTTATGTGCAGGTTTGCTATTAATCCAAACACTGCTAAAAATCAAAAAATTGTCAAAGAACTATTGGAATACGGCAAAATTGCCGCTTAAAATCTAACGGACTATTGTAAAATGCAATGCATTAATTGATATTGTTGGACAGTGTGGCAATGGTTTTGAGGCATTAAAACTAATTCAGGAAGTAAATCCTGATTTGGTGTTTTTAGATGTTCAAATGCCCAAAATCACTGGATTAGAGTTGGTTGAAGTGCTGGATAAAGGTCCTTTCATTATTTTTGTCACTGCCTTTGATGAATATGCAATCAAAGCTTTTGAGTTAAATGCTGTTGATTATTTGTTAAAACCATTTTCAATCGACAGAATTAATCACGCGGTTGAAAAGGCGTACGCTCAACGAACATCCAGTTCATTGAATATTCAAATTCCAGCCATAGATGTGCTTGAATCTACTGGGAATAAGCTCAATAGAATTGTAATTAAAAATGGAAATGAGTTGATTGTTTTGCAATTAAATGATATTGTATATTTCGAAGCAGAGGCTGATTATGTGATGATTCATACATTGCAAAACAAGTTTTTAAAACAGCATACGATGTTGTATTTCGAAACTCATTTGCCTGCTAATCAATTTGTCCGAATCCATCGGTCCTATATTGTAAATGCTCATTTTATCGAAAAGCTTGAACCATACGACAAAGATTCATATATGGCTGTTTTAGTAAATAAAAATAGACTGAAAATAAGTCGTACTGGATACAAACGCTTGCGAGAAGTTATGAATTTTTAGTTTTAACCTATTTGGTTTTAAAATCTAAAATTTACAGGGTTTTGTTACTTTTGCAAAGTAAAAACAGAATTTGGTGAAAATTTATTCGGGATTAGATCAGTTTGTTGCTATAAAACCAGTTGTCACAATTGGAATGTTCGATGGAGTTCATTTAGGCCATCAGGCACTTATAAAACGAACGGTTGAGCTTGCGAATGAAATAGGTGGAGAATCTGTAATTATTACCTTCTGGCCTCATCCGCGACTTTTTTTCAATCAATTTGACTGCGAATTGCAGTTTATTACCTCTCTTGAAGAAAAAACCCAATTATTTAGTCGATATGGGATTCATCATGTTGTTATAATGCCTTTTAATGAATCTATTGCAAATTTAACAGCCGATAATTTTATTAAAAATATTTTGGTTGATAAAATTCATGCGATCCAGTGGATTGTTGGGTTTAATCATAAAATTGGGAGTGATCAGTTAAAAATTTCCGATCATTCTAATGAGATTCAATCAAAACATAACTTTAGTATAAAAGTGATGCAAGCGGTTATTATCAACAATCAAAAAGCATCATCAACAAATATTCGCAATTTATTATTAGAAGGACTGGTTGAAAAAGCCAATGAATTATTAGGATATCGATATTTTGTTTCAGGAATAGTAGTTGGAGGAATGCGAATGGGGCGAAAACTCAATTATCCAACAGCCAATGTTCAGCCCGAGGAATCTTTAAAGTTAATTCCTAAAGACGGTGTATATGCTTGCTACATAAATGTTTTAGGGAAGCGATGGTCGGGGATGTTAAATATTGGAATAAGACCTACCGTTTCAAAAGAAGATTCGAATCGTTCCATTGAAGTTCATATTTTTGATTTTGAGAATGATATCTATTCCGAAGAGATTAGCGTTGAGTTTGTTTGTCGCGTGCGAGATGAGATTCGCTTTGATTCGATTGAGAAATTAATCGCTCAAATTCAGTTAGATGAAATAAAAATACGAGAGATTCTTAAACCATAGTTCATATCCATTGTTAATTGATTCATTGGTTATCAATGCGATAATTTATTAACTTTGCACATTAATTTAAAAAACAATAAGCATGATGGCGACAATTGCTGCTGAATACAAAGTAAAAGATATGATGTTGGCCGAGTTTGGCCGAAAAGAGATTGAATTGGCTGAGAAAGAGATGCCAGGATTAATGTCTTTACGTGAGAAATATGGTAAACAAAAACCACTTCAAGGGGCTCGAATAATGGGGTCGTTGCACATGACCGTTCAAACAGCTGTTTTAATTGAAACGCTTGTGGCTTTAGGGGCAAACGTACGTTGGGCTAGTTGTAATATTTATTCAACTCAAGATCATGCCGCTGCAGCCATTGCGCAATCGGGTGTTCCTGTATTTGCATGGAAAGGTGAAACGCTTGAAGAGTATTGGTGGTGTACCGAACGGGCTCTTGATTTTGGAAATGGCGTTGGTCCACAGATGATTGTTGATGATGGAGGTGATGCTACCATGATGATTCACTTGGGATTAGCTGCGGAAAAAGATCCTTCGATTTTGGCTAAAGACTACAGTCAAGAAGGGGAAGATTATCGCGAGTTAATGACAAGTTTAAATATCGAGTTTAAAAAGAATAATAAACGTTGGGGTAAAGTTGCTGCCGAAGTAGTGGGAGTTAGCGAAGAAACCACCACAGGCGTGCATCGTTTGTATCAAATGATGGAGCGCGGTGAGTTGTTGTTCCCTGCTATCAACGTGAATGATTCGGTTACCAAATCGAAGTTCGATAACCTATACGGATGTCGCGAAAGTTTGGCCGATGGCATTAAACGAGGTACCGATATTATGGTGGCCGGTAAAATTGTTTTAGTTTGCGGTTATGGCGATGTGGGTAAAGGTTGTGCACAAAGTATGCGTGGTTTTGGTGCTCGAGTTTTAATTACCGAGATCGATCCAATTTGTGCTTTGCAAGCTGCCATGGAAGGCTACGAAGTAACTACCGTTGAAGATGCATTAGTTGAAGCTGATATTTATGTGACCACAACAGGAAACAAAGATATTATCCGTATCGAGCATATGGAAAAAATGAAGGAGAATGCTATTGTTTGTAATATTGGGCATTTCGACAATGAGATTCAAATGAGCAAACTCGAGAAATTTCCAGGCATTAAGGAGCTGAATATTAAGCCACAAGTTGATAAGTTTACTTTCCCTAAAGGCAACAGCATTATTGTTTTATCGCGTGGTCGTTTGGTGAATTTAGGTAACGCTAATGGACATCCAAGTTTTGTGATGAGTAACTCGTTTACCAATCAAACATTAGCTCAAATTGAGTTGTGGACTAAAAAATACGAAGTAGGTGTTTATACACTTCCTAAGTCATTAGACGAAGAAGTTGCTCGTTTACATTTAGGCAAGTTGGGCGTTAAGTTAACAAAGCTTACCGCTGAGCAATCGGCTTATTTGGGAATACCTGTTGAGGGTCCTTATAAATCAGATCATTACAGATATTAAAATTCAGATACTTAATACTAGGGAGAGACGTTGCTTGCAGCGTCTCTTTTTTATTGGGAAATCTTTTCTCGTAAAGCAATCAAAAAGGCGATACCTGCTTAAATGCTTCCCATAAAACAATGCCGGCACTAACCGATACATTAAAGGAGTGTTTTGTCCCAAACTGCGGAATTTCAATGCATTGATCACTCAAATCAATAGCCGCTTGCTTAACTCCCTTTACTTCATTCCCAAAAATAAAGGCATATTTATGGTTAGGATCAAGTGACATATTTAAAAGCGAAGTGCTTTTATCAACTTGTTCTACACTAATAATTTTGTAATTATCAACTTTTAAATGGCTAATGGCTTCTTCAGTCATTTCAAAATATTGCCAATCCATCGATTCTTCAGCGCCAAGTGCTGTTTTGTGTATGTCGTTATGTGGTGGTGTTGCCGTTATCCCACAAAGGATGATCTTTTCTAAACGTAATGCATCGCTGGTTCTAAAAATACTACCCACATTATTTAAACTTCGTATGTTATCCAATACAACAACAATAGGTACCTTGGGAGCTTCCTTAAAGCTCATCTCCGAAAGTCTGTTTAATTCATCAATTCTTAATTTCCGCTGCATTGCTTTGTTTTTAATTAATTGTAAAAATAGGGGTTTGATTTTTTAATCCATCAGTAATTTGTAAATTTAGAATTGTCGTATATCAAATAACAATTTTATAATTTGAGTGTTATTATGAAAACAGAAAAAATGGAGGATAACAGAGATGTGATTCTTCAATTCAAATAACTCCTTAAGTTGTTAAAAATAAATTTAATATGAACATACACGAATATCAAGCAAAAGAGATTCTAAAATCATATGGCGTAAATGTTCCTGGAGGAATTGTGGCTTCCACACCTGATTTAGCTGTGGAAGCCGCTAAAAAAGTGCAGGAATTATCGGGTACTCAGTTTTGGGTGGTAAAAGCTCAAATTCATGCCGGGGGACGAGGCAAAGGAGGTGGAGTAAAACTTGCAAAAACATTAGATGAAGTTTTTAAAGTGTCGTCAGAAATTATTGGTATGAACTTGGTGACTCATCAAACGGGACATGAAGGGAAGGTAGTTCACAAAGTACTAATTGCTCCTGATGTTTATTATCCAGGAGAATCTGAAACGCTTGAGTTTTATGTGAGTATTTTGTTGAATCGCAGCATTGGACGAAATATCATCATGTATAGCACCGAAGGGGGAATGGATATTGAAAAAGTTGCTGAAAACACTCCTCATTTAATATTTAATGAAGAAATTGATCCCGGAGTGGGAGTTCAAGCCTTTCAATTAAGGAAAATAGCTTTTAATTTAGGACTAAGTGGAAATGCATTTAAAGAGATGCAGAAATTTATTTCGGCACTTTATAAAGCCTACGTGGCAACTGATGCTGGTCTTATTGAGATTAATCCAGTCGTGAAAACATCTGACAATAAGATATTTGCTGTGGATGCCAAAATGAATTTGGATGACAATGCGCTATATCGCCATCCTGAGTATTTTGCGTTAAGAGATATTTCAGAAGAAGATCCATCGGAAGTGAAAGCATCGGATCATCATTTAAATTTTGTAAAACTCAATGGGAATGTTGGTTGTATGGTTAATGGAGCGGGTTTGGCTATGGCAACAATGGATATTATTAAACTATCAGGCGGTGAACCTGCTAACTTTTTAGATGTTGGCGGAGGTGCTAATGCTCTAACAGTTGAGGCTGGGTTGAAGATTATTTTAGATGAGCCGAATGTTAAAGCTGTATTAATTAATATTTTCGGAGGGATTGTTCGTTGCGATCGAGTAGCCAATGGAGTAGTAGAAGCCTACCATAAAATTGGAAACATTTCGGTTCCTATTATTGTGAGATTACAAGGAACCAATGCCCTTGAAGGAAAGCAAATAATTGATAAGTCGGGATTGAAAGTCTATTCAGCGATTACACTTGAAGAAGCTGCTGAAATTGTTAAAAAGGTTGTTTAATCAGCCTTTTTAAATTGCTTTTGCTCTGTGAATATTGTCTTCGATTACATCCGAAAATACGTCAAACGTATTTAAACCTGCCGCTTTTATTTGTTGAGGAATAAAGCTTGTCAGTGTCATTCCGGGTGTTGTGTTCACTTCGAGTAAGAAAATTCGATTTTCGCTTAAAATAAAATCTATTCGTATAATTCCTTTGCAATCCAGAATGTTGTATATGAGTTGAGCAATTGATTGAATTCGAGTTGCAACTTCATCGGGTATTCGAGCTGGAGTTATTTCATCAGCCATGTTAACTGTATATTTGGCTTCAAAATCAAAGAAATCATTTTTGCTAACTACCTCAGTTATTGGGAAAACAGTGTGTTTGTCACCCGATTTGTACAATCCACAAGTAAGTTCTGTTCCGCGAATAAATTGTTCAATAACAACTTCGTTGCCTTCTATAAATGCTTTTTCAATTGCCTCATCTAACTCCGAAGCTTGCTTAACTTTGGTAATTCCAAAACTAGAGCCTCCAGCATTTGGCTTAACAAAACAAGGTAAGCCTGTTTTTTCAAGAATATCATATTTATTATAGGTGTTTCCCTTTCGAACTAAAACCGAATCGGCTACAGAAACACCAAATCCTTTTAAATAATTATTACAAGTGAATTTGTTAAATGTTAAGGCCGATGATAATACATCACATGTTGAGTGAGGTAGGCCAATGAGATTAAAATAGCCTTGAAGTAACCCATTTTCACCTGGAGTGCCATGAATGGTCACATAGGCTAAATCGAATTTTAATTTCTCGTTATTAACAGTTGCTGTAAAATCGTTTTTATCAATTAAATACGATTGATTATTTATTTCGAGACTCCATTTTGCAGTGGAAATATGAACGGGAAATAAGTTGTATTGATTGGTATCGATAAAAGATAAAAGACCTTCGACGCTTTTACGTGAAACAACCTCTTCGGATGAAAATCCGCCATAAACAAGTGCAATATTTTTTTTCACAACCAATGAGTTTTTATCGATAATACATAACCGCAATATTAATATTTTTGGTTCAATGTTGTTCGATAGATAGTAAAATTTTTAGAAATTATGGTCTGCGACCTATTTGTTTTTAATCCTCAATCTGTCTGCCAGTTGTATATTGTTTCCATTTATCAATCACAAATTGCATGTCATTAGGTATTTCGCTATCAAACGACATGTATTCCATGGTATTCGGATGAATAAAGCCTAATGTTTTGGCATGTAATGCTTGACGTGGTAACAAGGTAAAGCAGTTTTGAACAAATTGTTTGTATTTTGTAAACGTTGTACCTTTTAAAATGATGTTTCCCCCATAACGTTCATCATTAAAAATTGGATGTCCAATGTGCTTCATGTGAGCACGTATTTGATGTGTTCGTCCCGTTTCGAGGCGACATTCAATTAACGATACATAACCTAAGTTTTCTAAGAGGGTATAATGTGTAACAGCGGGTTTTCCTTGATCTCCATCAACAAAAACGGCCATTTGTTTTCGGTCTTTTATACTTCTTCCAATATGTCCTTCAATGGTTCCTTTTTCAGGTTTCGGAGTGCCCCAAACAATTGCTTGATAGGTTCGAGTTGTTGTTTTATCAAAAAATTGACGAGCTAGAAATAGTTTGGCAAACTCGGTTTTTGCAATAACTAATAGTCCTGAAGTATCTTTATCGATCCTGTGAACCAACCCCGGACGAGGATCCACACTGTTAAAAAGAGGTAATCCTTTTAAATGAAAGGCAAGAGCATTCACCAAAGTGCCGCTGTAGTTCCCATGCCCCGGATGTACTACCAGCCCGGGAGGTTTATTAACAACCATTAAGTAATCGTCTTCAAAAACAATATTTAAGGGAATATCCTGTGGAATAATCTCTATTTCACGAGGAGGATGCCCCATGACAATTGAGATGATATCCTTTGGCTTTACTTTATAGTTTGATTTAACTGCAACGGTGTTAACGAGAATTAATCCAGCATCAGCTGCTTCCTGTATTTTATTACGAGAAGCGTTTTCGATTCGATTAACTAAAAATTTATCAATTCTTAAAGGATTTTGCCCGGGATCAGCTACAAATCGATAATGTTCAAAAAGTTCAGATTGCTCTTCGGACTCTTCAAATCCATCAGTTTCATCAATGTTATCTGATGTCATTTTATTTGTATGGTTGAGTTAGTTGACGGATTAAGTTTTAATGAGTCGATTGTAACCCACAGGTCAATGGATGAGCCAATTGGTATATTAGGGCGTGAGCTTGGTGAAGGCGTTTGTTTGTATATGAAAGCCGATAAGCTATCTTGTCGTGAGAGAATATTGGCATCATATGCTATCAATCCTAAGTTTAAAGAAATGCTTTGAATGTATGGCGTTGCTTCCTCGATGGTTAGTCCTATTAAATCAGGCGTGCTAGTTAAATCGCTACCTAATCCACGGCCTACTAATAAATCAATGGCTGAACCCTTTAAGACAGGTTCTCCAGGTTCGATTGATTTGCCCTGGAAATGTTGACCTAAAACTAAATTTGTGTATTCTGATGGGATGTAAATCAATTTCCCTATTGTTAAGCCATGTGAGGATAGAATAACCTGTGCACTCCGTAATGAATAGTCGGTTAAACGAGGTAATAGTACTTTTTCTGGATTAAGTGCGTTTATTGTTAAGAATATGGTACGATCCTTTTTTACTTTAGATCCCGCTTTAGGTATTTGTTCGACAACAACACCGGGAGTAATTCCATTTAAATGCACTGAGTCAATAATTTGATATTGTAAATCGCTTTGATCAATCAGATTTGATAATTGAGACTCCGTGAGACCGTTTACATCGGGCACATTATAGGATTCACCATGATTGGTGTATATTCTTAAAGAAATTAAGGCTGTAATAAAAAGTACAATGACAATTATTAAAGAAATCCCAAGGTGTTTGAGAAATAGTTTGCTAAATAGAAATGAAAACAGGTTTTTCATAGCAATATTTTTCCAATGTATTAAGTGCTCAACAGTAGGTTCAAAAATAGTATAAAAAAGACGAAGATTAAAATGCTTTTTTAAAAGCAAATGGTTATAAACAAATAAAGAACCCAATGGGTTCTTTATTTATGACGTCGTGTAACAAAAAGTTATGCTTTATGTTTACTTTCATCAGAAACAGTTAGTTTCTTTCTTCCTTTTGCTCTGCGTGAGGCTAAAACTCTGCGGCCATTAGCGGTGCTATTGCGTTCGCGGAAACCGTGTTTGTTTTTGCGCTTTTTGTTTGATGGTTGAAATGTCCTTTTCATCGTGATTTAATTTTATCTTCGATTTATTTTTTATGATTCCTTTGTTTCGGACTGCAAAAATAGATCTTTTTTTTATTTGAACAAATAAATAGCAACTCTTTTTAATCTAATTTATCTAACAAGCCTATTTATTGTTACTGTGTTGACAATTAGAAATTCAAATTAGCTTAAATTTAACCAGCATTATTTATCTTTTGCAATAGAGTCCAATCATTAATTATGGTTAGTCGACCTTTGGTTTCAATTATTTTTTCTTCTTTAAATTGATTGATTATTCGACTAACGGTTTCTTTTGATAATCCAGTAAATTCGGCTAATTCCTGACGAGATAGTAATAAATCGAAAGGATCGTTTGAGTTAGGAGTATTTGACAAATACATCAATGCATCAGCTATTCTTCCGTGCATTTGCTTTTGTGTTAAGTTTAATAACCGGTTATAAGTCTCTAAAAACATTTTAGAATAATCGGATAATATGTGTTCTGCGAAGTTCCCATTGCTCTTAAAAACTTCTTTAAAAACAGTCGAATCAATTAAGCACAAAACCGAATCGGTTAAAGCAGTAACCGAAAATGAATGGATATGGTCGTAAAAAAAACCTGGACCAGCTATTATTTGCGACGGTCGGATAATCCCTAAGATAATATCCTTATCTGCCTTGCCGTGAATATGTATTTTGGCAAGTCCCTGATTAAAAGAAATAATTTGGTTAAACTGGGAGCCTTGTTTTACGATGGTCTCTCGCTTATGATATTTTATGGTCACTTTATTAGCATGAACCTTCTCGAGTTCTTTTGCTGATAAATGCTTAAAACTGTGACATTTTCTCTCGCAATCTACACAGTAATCCATTATGGGCATATATTATGAAATTTAAATTTACTGAAAAATTGTTAAAAACCATATAAAATAATGATTTGGATTAGAATTGTATGTGAGCAATGTCATTTTAATAGTTGAGCAACGATAAAGTAATTCAGCAACTAATTACTTTAATTTCCGTTAATATTATATGACAAAACTATACAAATTCTTATTTATTTAAATCATAGATTATGAACACGTTGAAGACAATTAGAACTTTATTTGCTGCACTTTTATTAGTATTTGCTGTATCATGTAGTAGCAGTGATTCAGGTGTAACACTATATAAATTGAGTGGTGGTGGATCGTTACCTGGTGGAGCTATTTTATCAGGTGCTAATGTCATGTTAAGCACCATGCCTAATGCTGCGGATGTGGTGGCGCGCACGGTTACTGGTGCTGATGGCAAATATTCGTTTATGGGATTAGCTGGTGGTACTTATTATTTAAGTGTTAAGTACGATCCAAATAATAACAATAATTTATTGAAGAGTGCTGGGGCTGTTGTTTTAACAGGTAATGAAGTGATTGTTGATTTATCTGGCGACAAAGTAGTAGATGTTGAAATTGCCGGTACTGTTTCTGGTGGAACGGGTAAAGTGAAAACGGTAGATGGTTGGGCAATAGATGCTACCCATTCAATGTTTGAGTTCGAATTCCCATATGATGTAGTTAATGCTGTGTTTACAGGTCATTTTGCACTTGCAGGCGTTGATCAAATTGATTTTGACGAAGCCTCACCTTCCACAACTAAGCTTAAAGGATGGGTTGATTTAACATCTGTCGAAACTGGTTCTCCAACAGTATTATGTGGTGGTAACGGTCGCGATGGTATTAAAGGATGTATTGGAAAAACTTTTGGCGTGGGTGTTTCGACAACTGATTTAGTTCAATTGTATTGCTCAACAACAGGTATATTAACTAACTGGCCAAATGAAGCAAAAGTGGCTGATCAAAATTTATGGACTGATCAAACACCAACATCTTATAAGCGTCAAAGTGCTGTTAGTGCTAAAACAGGTGTTTCAACTTTTGAGATGAAAAGTGTTGAGCCTTATGGTTCAGGATATGTTGGTAAAGCTGATTTCATGTTGCATGGAATAACTAAAGAAGTGACCATTTATTTTAATTATATGAATAGTAAAGCTAATGTATTGACTACAACTACAAGTACATCATATGTTAGTTTATATGGTTGGTTTAAAATTAAAGCTTTGGCCGATTTTGTAATCGATAGCAGTCATGTCGGAAGTAATGAGGTGACTGTAAAGGTTTCTCTTCAATTTACAAAAAAAGTAAATTTATAAGTTATGAAATAACGAATTTCAGACTACTTGGTTTGCAAAAAATCAAATAGTCTGATTTTTTTGTGAGTTTTAGGTTTTAAGATTTTATGTGTTTGAATAAAATGGGTTTTTGTATAATTTAATTATCTGTTTAATCGATTTTATATTTCACTCTGACATACATATTATTCTCATTTTTTTTATTAGTAAGATAAACAGAGAGATTCCAAAACTAAACTATCTTTTTATGATAAATACAATTAAGATGAGTCAATTTGTTAAGTATATACAAATTCTACTAATACTGGTTGTGTCAGTATTAGTCTCTTGCGAGAATGTACGTTTGCCGCCAACTATAGGATATTTTCCTAATACGCCTAAAGAAACTTCAAATCTGGAAGCTGCTTATTTTTGGACACCTCAAAATAAGCTAACATCATTGTATTGGAAGGATGCTGATTTTGTGAAGCTTACTCTGTCAAGCTTAAAGAAGAATCAATTGTATGGCGATGGTCTTATAAACATGACTGGCATGTATAATTGGATAAGTTCTCCTTTAAAAGATACTGTTATTTTGAAAGCAGGTTATGATGATGAAAACATATATCTATTGTTAGAATGGAATGATTCTACAAGTAATGCTTCATACCAAACTTATAAATACGATGGGTATGCAGATCCTCGAAAACCTGATGAAAGTGCAATAGGTTGGACTTCGCAAAAAAACTCAGACAACATCTCTCTGATTTTTAATGTTGAGGGTAATACAAATAAGGATATATGGCAATGGAACATGGCCAAATCAGCTCCATTTAATTATGCATTCAATTTATCTGAATCGGAAATGGGTGATATAACAATGGATAATGATGCTGAGCTTATTCAGCGCAATGGAACCACTTCTCGAAGTCAGCCTAACTACGAATGGAGTGGCGTTTCGCAATCAATTACTTTGTATGATGGTTCCAAGACAATTATCGACCCTGCATACTATTTGTTAGATGACCATAAAATGAGTTACGAAGGAGATGCTATCAAAGGGAAAGATTTATTTAACACTGAATCTAAAGCACATTGTTCTGCTTGTCATGGATATTCGGGATCGGGTGATTTTGATGATTATGAAGAACCGCCTAGTAATGGAGGACAGTTAAATTTGGAATTCACCAACAGATCAAGTCGTGATGGATTAAAGTCGTTTATTAGTGCATCTAGTCATGAAGGAAAAGGTTATTGGGATCGTTTAAGTGGAGTTAGTGCTGATGAAAATGATTTGATAGCTTTCATGCGTTCAATTGCTGGTATTCCAGGGACAATTGTTAAGGCACCAACTGCTTCGCAAGTAGATATTAAGGCGTTAACCGATTTTAAATTTGGAAACATTGAACGGACTCATAAGGGCTATAAAGTTTTGTTTATCCGGAAATTATCAGCCACAGGTATAAATGATGTTGAGTTTTCGCCAACAAAGGAATTTAAGTTTTCGGTACGACTATCTAATAATGATGAGATTAATTACATCGGCGAAGAGAATTTGATGTTACGTTTTAAAAGCAATGAACTATGATGAAGAAAATAATTTATGGAATTGGATTATTACTATTGAGTATTCTGTTCAATATTGCATTTGTTTCTTGTGAGTCTGAAAAACTGCCAAAGCCTGAAGTTACTGATGCTAAGTTTTCGGAAAATATCATCCCAATTTTCGAACAAAAATGCAATCAATGTCATGGTGGTGATCAATCTCCTGATTTAAGCCCATCTGTTGCTTATTTAAGCTTAACGGGAGGTTATTTAAATCTCGAAAGTCCAGCCAATAGTAGTTTTTATCAGACAATCTCAGGCAATGGCAGCATGGCCTCGAAGCTAAACGATCAAGATAGAGCCTATATATTAAAATGGATTGAATTGGGTGCATTAGAAAATTAATTAAACTGAGTTATTAAGTCAAATCATGCGAAAATCATTTTTCGTTAATGTAATGTCCTAATAATCCAATGCTTAATGTTTTGATGAATCGATATTGAAATTTAGACATACGAATCATACATGGCAAGGTAAATTGGCACACAGATGTTGGATTATTGGAGGAAATTTGGAACTAAGTTAAGTTCTGTAAATAAGTCTTCTGTCTTTTTTTAGTATCAAGATGTGAGTATTAATACTTAAGAGATTAGTATTTATTGGTTTATCTTAATTTTACATCTTGTGTCTTGATACTTGAATCTTAATACTAATTTTTAAAAATATGAAAATAAAACTCTTATTCGTTTCTATGCTGATATCATTATCAGTTGCAGCTCAAGATGACCTAATGAATTTATTGGGCGACGATTCAGAAAACCAAACAACTGAAGTAGCCTATACTTTTAAATCAACGCGAATTATTAATTCTCATTCTATTGAGCGAATGAAAGCCCATCAGCTCGATTTTCGAATTAATCACCGTTTTGGGGAGTTAAACTCTGGAGCTTACGATCTTTGGGGGATGGACAATGCTAAGGTTAGTCTGGATTTGGGATATGGAATCACCAATTGGATGATGATAGGGTTACGTCGTAGTACTGAAGGTAAAACTTACGATGGATCATTTAAATTCACATTATTTCGTCAAACCGAAGGTGCAAAAGTATTTCCAGTTGCCATATCGTATTATACCAATGTAGCTATTAATACTTTAAAAAATTCAGATCCTAATTACGCTTTTCAGCATCGTTTATCGTTTACTAATCAATTATTGGTAGCTCGAAAAATAAGTGAAAGCATTTCGTTGCAAGTGATGCCAACATTTGTTCATCGTAATGAAGTTAATTTTAACGAAGAAAATGATGTTATTGCTGTTGGCGTTGGTGGACGTTATAAGTTTACTCGAAGAGTTGCCTTAATGGGTGAATATTTTTTGGCAAACCACACAGCTGGTTCAAATGGAGTTTACTATAATCCATTGTCGCTTGGAGTGGATATTGAAACCGGTGGTCACGTATTTCAATTGTTTGTGAGCAATTCACGAAACATGGAAGAGAGTAGCTTTATTTCGCAAACAACTGGTTCGTGGGGTGATGGAGGACTTTATTTTGGTTTTAATATTTCCAGGGTATTTGCTATAGGACATGCAAAAGAGAAGTAATTTTTTTCACCTAGATGTTATACCTATTTGGATGATAAATGCCTTGTAATTAAATGAATGATAAAAAATAAGTATATGAAAAAGTTAGTGTTTTTAGGACTGATGCTTGCAAGCGGTATTTTTAGTTATTCGCAAAAATACATAACCAAAGAAGGGGTGATTGATATTCATTCTGAGACGTCGCTTTTTACAATTGAGGCAAGTAATAAAAAAGTGGCAAGTGTATTGGATGCCTCTAATGGAAATATAGTTGCATCTACTTTGGTTCGCTCATTTAAGTTTAAAGAGGCTTTGGTCGAGGAGCATTTCAACGAAAATTACATGGAATCTCATAAATTTCCGAATGCTGTTTTCAAAGGCAAAATTGATAATTGGACAACGGTGAATATTAAAAATGATGGTACCTATTCAGTTGATATTTCGGGGCAACTCACCTTGCATGGACAAGCACGAGATGTCAAAGAAAAAGGCGAATTAGTAGTAAAGTCTGGAGTGATATCTGCATCAACAGTGTTTAATGTATCGCTACAAAATTTTAAAATCGAAGTCGAAAAAAGTTATCGCGATCGCATCAATGATGATATTAAACTAATGGTTAAGTTTAATTATTCGGCAATGTAAATTGAGACAATTTAATTCCTAATTGTATCCTTTTAATATATATTAGTCGAATTTAAAACAATGCGAATGAATAAATATTTAAAAATATTCTTATTCCTTTTTGGAATTGGGTTAATCTCCGGAATAGGAGTGTACTTATATGTTTTTCATAAACCGCATAGGAATATAGCCAAGGAGAAATCTGCTTTTCAAGTAACTGCTATTCAGTTGTTAGATGAATTTTCATCTGATGAAACAGCTACTTATGCAAAATATGGAAATCAAGTTCTTGAGGTTTCAGGAAATGTAGCTGATGTATCGAAAAGTGAAGGTGTCTTGTCAATTGTGTTGGAAGATGCCTCAATGGGTGTTACCTGTGCTTTCGAGAGTATTTATGTGACGGGAAATAGCGATTTGCTGAAAAATATATCTACAGGAACTTCTGTTAAGTTAAAGGGGCAATGCGATGGATATGATATGATTATGGGCGTGGTGTTGACTAGGTGCGTGCTAGTTGAGTAAGAATGATGATTGATGATTTACAGCCTAAAATATTGCTTTAAAAGTAATGTTTTAGGCTGTATTGTTTTAACCTTTTATTAAATTGGTAGATGAATCAGTTTTTTCGTTTCAAAATATTCATCATCAAAAAAAGTGCTTAGCTCTGTTGTAAATACTTTCTTTCCAAATGGTTTAACTTCCGATTTAAAATCACCTCCCTTTAAATATAATATCCCGTTTCCGATAGCATTTTTTTGATTTTTAGCTACTACATGTCTGCTCATTGAAACAAAATCAGGGAATGCAGTAACAGCTCTGCTTACAACAAAATCGTACTGCCCTTTAATATCCTGTACTCTCATTTGATTGGCTTTCACGTTTGTTAATCCTGTGGCATTAACAACTTCCTGCACTACTTTTATTTTTTTTGCAATGCTGTCAATTAAATGAAATTCGCAAGCAGGGAAGAGTATCGCTAAAGGAATTCCAGGGAATCCTCCACCAGTACCCACATCTAATATTCGTGTTCCAGGTGAAAATTTAATGAATTTGGCGATGGCCAATGAGTGTAAGATGTGTTTTATGTATAGTGAGTCGATGTCTTTGCGAGAAATTACATTTATTTTCTGATTCCATTCTAAGTACAATGGTCCAAGTTGTTCGAGTTGAGAATATTGTAATTCGGTAAGCGATGTAAAATGCTTTCTGATAAGCTCCATTTGGGGAATTGAAAAAATTGGTAATGGTCGA
Source organism: Bacteroidales bacterium (assembly GCA_038212305.1). GTDB lineage: Bacteria > Bacteroidota > Bacteroidia > Bacteroidales > Marinilabiliaceae > JBBQUP01. The sequence goes on along the minus strand of JBBQUP010000078.1, from coordinate 634 downwards.
GTTGAAATAAACGTATTTAATCGAATTTAACGCCAGAACTTTTTAATGTCTGAAGCAGTAGTTCGCGAGCTCTAAATAATTGAGCTTTTACTGTTCCAATTGGAAGTTCTAATTCAACAGCAATTTCTTCGTAACTATATTCTTTAAAATATCTTAACTCAATAAGTATCCGATAACGTGGTTTAAGCTTTTTAACTATCGTTCGCATTAATAAAGCTTTCTGATCCTTGATAAGATTTTCTTCAGGATCAGGAAGGCTATCTTTTAAATGAATGGTTGGTTCGTTTTCTTTATCATCCGAGAGTCCTCCATCTATTGAAATAAAGTTAGTGCGTTTTTTTCGTAAAAAGTCGATGCAATTATTCGAGGCAATTTTAAAAAGCCATGTGCTAAAGGCAAAGTTTGGAGAATACTGTTGTATGTTTTTAAAGGCTTTGCCAAAGGCTTCGATTGTTAAATCTTCGGCATCGCTTTTATTATTAACCATTTTTAATAACATAAAATAAATGGCGTCTCTATATCGACCCATTAATTCTGCGTAAGCTTTTTGATCTCCGGTTACAGCTTTTTGCACCAATTCGTAATCGTGTTTCGCTTTATCGGATAAATTAGGACTTATTTCCATTTAATTTGT
>JBBQUP010000077.1:0-16385 GCA_038212305.1 Bacteroidales bacterium | reverse complement strand
CAATCCGCTTCAGTAAACTGGCATCTAAAGTTTAAAAATTACACCTGATGAGTTTTTGAAAACAAATTGAAAACACTATAGGAAATTAAGCGTGTATAATTGTGGCCGGGTTTAGTACAACACCAGCTTCAATCAAGGTAGACGCAAGCGCTACCATTGATCGAAAGCTTAATTGTTGGCAGTAGTTGTTGTGCTATTGTTAGCGTATAAAGCTCCTCCATCATTGCTAACATAGTTATTTTGAAAAACGCAATTTACAATGGTTGGACTAGCATAGTTTAAATAAAGTCCTCCTCCCAAATTTTGATTGTTAGAGGAGCTGTTTCCATACCCTTTTTCAATAATCACCCCATCCAACCAAGTTGTTGTACCAAGCTGTGCCGAACTGGTTCCAATACCAGTAATCACGTGATAACTATTATCAGTATCTGTTCCAACAACACCAATGTCACCACTCAAAATGGTCTTATTGTTTGTCCAGTTGCGTTGTGTTAAGGTTGTTTCGTTGCCAGCAAATCCGCCATAAATGGCCACGCCATCTTTTAAGGTAAAGCTTATGGTTCGGTCGGTGGTGGTAGTTGGCTTGTAGGTGCCGGCGGCTACCCATATTTGCGTGCCACTGCTGGCTGCGATAGTGGCCGATTGCAGGTCGGTGTACAAAGGTGTTTTGCCACTCCAAGCGGTTGAGGCAGCACCGGGTTTAACGTAAATAACTTGGGCGGTTAGTTGCATGCTCGTAAGCAACAACATGGTAACGGCCATGAATAGGAGGGATAATCGTTTATTCATCATCAATAGTGTTTATTCAATCGTTTGGTTTGGTTTAAGAGATTGTGATTCAGCAATTCTTAAGTTAGGTGTGAAAATAACATTTTTATGTTTAGGTAGTATTTGAGTTGGAGGAATGTTATTGTGTTCTTGGTAGTTATTGGATAGGTGGTGAGGAGGTTAGTTTGCTGGCTACTAATTCATTGAACGTGCATGTGTGCGTTATTTAAACTGGTTATAAATTGATGACGATATAAAGTAATTTGATTTAGGGTTTGACTTTTATCGATTAAATGCAAAGAAAAAGTAGGGAAGCGCAAAGGTCGCAGAGATGAATTGTTTTTGCGTGCTTTGCAAAAAAACCTTAGCGCCCTTTGCGGTTAATGTTAATCAATAAAAAAAGAAGAAAAGATGATTAGACAGATAGATTAGATAATCTCGACCATCCGATCTCCTCTCCTCATCTTCCCCTCTTCCTCTCTAAAGACTTCTACTCAACAACCACCCACTCACCCAGTTGCAGCGCGTTAATGGAATGATCGTACATCGCTTCGCAGGTGGAGGCTGGAAGGTAGAACGAACCTTTGTAGGTGGCATTTAGCAGTACCGTGAACTTTTTGGTTTTGCCTGAGTTCAGATCGAAGTAGCTCAATACGCGATCGTCGCGGTAATCAATGTAATCGGGCTGATCGGTTTCATAGGCCGAGCGGATATCTTCCATGCGGGTGTTGCGTATTTCCCATCCCGAAGGAAATACCTGTGTGAGCGCCAAATTACGATAATCACCCATTATGCCCGGATTGGTCACTCGCACGGTTGCCATAAAGTCGGTACCTTGCGATAGTTTTGACACATCCACCGCATTACCATTCAAACTGGAGTACTCCACACTAAATTTCAGGTTCGATGACGAGGCTACTTCCTCACCAGCGGCTGGGATTCCATCCATCACCACTCGTACAAACAGTTCGGTGGTTGAGAGGTTTTTCAAGGTTAAAGTGCCTGACGTTTGATTGCCTACTTTTAACGAATCGAGAAATATAGGCTTGTTCATCGAATAGGTTGTGCTTTTCGTTCCCGAATGTGAAACGGTGAATTTGATGTCTTTAGATAATGCGCTGTTTTTAGCAAATTGGCTAATGGCCAACAACCCATAAGCTGTGGTTTGAGTACTCATCCAGTTCTCCGATGAGAGTTCTTTCGATAAACTAATGACCAAAGGCATGGCTTGCTCGCGTTTGTTAAGCAATAGCAATGTTTCAATAATCAGCGCTTTGTTGCGCGATGATGAACCGTAGGTGTAGTCGTAAGTGTTGCTATTCGCAGGTTCGTCGGTGCCAATGTTTTCTGTTAGCGAAGTAGCCGCATTAGCTTGTCCTGCCAAAGCATAAGCCGCAGCTAAGCGCCATTTGGCATTTACCGTTAAGGCGGGCTCGTTGCGCAAGCGGTTCATCGCACCCATATCAGCATTGCCCGATAACGCCAACGTGTACAAGCGATACGCCTGTGTTAACATGCCATGGCCTGGGTATTGTGCTGATTTGCTCCATTTTAGTGCTTGCTGTTTTTGATAGCTCACCCAATCTTTTTTCCATCCAACCGGAAGAAGGTAGCCTTTTTTCTCTGCCTCGAGTAAGAAATGCCCTGCATAAGAAGTCCCCCAATCGTCGCTTGGTGAAACGCTTGGCCAGTAAGAGAATCCACCATTTGGCTGAATGAACGATCGCAATTGAGCAATGGCTCCACGCACATTGGTTTCGATGGTTGAGGTAAGCGCTTTGCCATCGGTTACATCGGCTATGTAAAGCTGAGGAAAGGCCGATGAGGTGGTTTGTTCAACGCATCCATGAGGATAGGCCAAAAGGTATTTGAGTCGACGACCAAAATCAACTGGTGGGATAGAGGATACCTCCAACCAAGCTTTGTTAGTTCCTTCGATACCAGGGTAATTGAGCGTTAGCTCTACTTGAGCCAAAGAGCCTGCAACCTGACTCACTGTTTTTACAACGCGTGGATTGGGGTTGCGAATTTCCAAATCGGTTTCGTCGGTGGCTTTATCTCTGCCCGAAGAGGCTTCGATGTGAATTTTTGCCCATCCAGCCAATGAAGCTCCTTTTAACTCGAAGTTAACAACTTGATCGCCAGCTTCGGTGAAGGTGATGGTTTGTTTTTTTGATCCCACTAACTCAATATTGCCTTCGGTTTTTATGGTTACATCAATGGTTGCCGATTTAGGACTCATAGAAAAAACGGTGACTGGGAGTGTAACTTTTTCATCGGGGCCTAAAACACGAGGTAATGTGGCTAAAACCATTACAGGTTTACGAACAGGCGTGGCCACATCGGCATTGCCATAAGCGCCATTGTTACAGGCAACCACCATGGTACGCACCGATCCCACATAACGAGGAATATCGATTTTGTGTGTTTGGGTTTTTCCTTTTTCGAGGGTGAATGGCCCAAAATATCGCACCATTGGTTTAAAGCGATTGGCTTTGGTTCCGCCTTTTTTACCATTCAAATAGTCATCGCCGCCCAAGCTAAATGCTTTTTCGATTTTACCACCATAAGCACCCATCACGTAATCGTATAGATCCCAAGTTTTTACACCCAAGGCTTCGCGAGCATAAAACAAATTCCATGGATCGGGAGTTTTAAAGCGGGTTAAATCGAGCAATCCTTCATCAACAACTGCCAATGTGTAAGTCATTTTTTTACCATTGGCCTCTTTTACTTTTATGGTAGCTTCACTTTCGGGCTGAAACTCATCGGGTAAAATCAATTGAGGTTGAAGATGAGTTTCTGGATTTTCAACCAAAATGGGGATGACTCCATACAAACGAATGGGGAGATTATTGTCGGTTTGGTCGTGAGGTTGCACCAAGGTGATGTGTGCATAAACGTTAGGCGTCATCTCATCGGTTAATTGAAACGATGCCTGAGTTGCGCCTTGCAATGTCTCAACCCAAAATGCTTTGATAACACGCGAGCCATTCTCAATACTTACCAATGCTCGGCCTTTACCCGGCGAAGGAAAAGCAAGCGTGGCTTTTTCGCCAGTTGCATATTTGTCTTTATCAGCGGTGAAGCTCAACATGGCTGCATCCTGTGGATTGTCGGATGGCTTAAGTGCCCAACCTGGCCAATCGACATAAACAGTTGTTCCGGCAGTATGGCCACCTTCGGTATCGGAAACCAAAATTAGGTAACGTCCCCATTCGGGATAATTAATTTTAAATTTAAAAGAACCTTTGCCATTCGATGTGGATAACGTTCCCGATGTGATAAGGTTTTGCGAAGAGCTTCCGGTGTAACGTGCCAAATCGTCTTCGCCCGATTCCCACCACCAGCGCCATTGTACTTTGTAAATCTGATATTTTAAGTTGCGTTTGCTCACCGCATTACCAAGCGCATCAACTGTTGCCACATCAATAGTGTGGAGCGTGTCGGTAAGCAACATGCCTCGCCTGTCGCCTTTAGGTGTGCGAATACCCACATAATTTTGAAAAGGTGAATATGCTACTTGAAAACGATCGACACTAAAGTCGCCACCCTCCTCGAATACGCGAGTCATAAACGAAGCTTTAAGCATTCCGGGAGCGGCTTCGGAAATTTGAATATCGGGACGAATAGAGGCAACCCCTTGGTCGTTTAGTTTACCATCGAAAACGGTGATTTCCTCGGCCGAAAAACTGCGTGTGGGGTTATCGAACTGATAGTTGGGCCACGATTTGAATGCTGTTTTCGATTGATTGAGCGTAACCATTACTTTAGCAGCTAAATTTTTAGCAATGGCACCATGTAACCATTTGGCTTTGAGCATTGTGGTGGTTTGCTGTCCTTTGCGAAGCAAGCCTCCTTCCACATCCATCTCAATTTTTAGACGATTAGGTTTAACGGTTTCAATACGAATGTTTTGATCGAATTTAACCCCTCCAACAATCACTTTAGCCAACCAAACACCTGTGGGTGCTGTTGTTGGAGTGGTTACTTTAAAGGTATAAAGACCCGATTCGTTTTTAGTAGTCACCTGACGCGTAACCAACTGTCCTTGTGGATTGCTCAATTCAAACACAATAGGGTGATTGGCTGGAAGAGAATTGAGTTTATCCTCAATAATTGCAGCAATAAAGAGCGTATCACCCGGACGCCAAACGCCACGCTCGCCATATATATAACCTTTCAGTCCTTTTTTAATGGATTGTCCCGAAATGTCGAAACGACTAAGTGATAAGGCTGTTGCGTCGTCAACCCGAAGATATCCGCGCTGATTGGCTTGTTTGGCAATAATTAAATAAGGTTTTTGAGTGAGTTTCAAACGCACCAAACCATCCGATTCACTTCGTCCTGTTATAATAATTTGGTTCTGATAATCGTACACCAACAATTCTACATCCGAAAGCGGCTGAGTGTTTCGCAGATCAGTTACTGCAATCACCAGTTCTTTGTTCGATCCAGCTTTGGCTAACAATCCAATATTTGATGCAATTACATTACGACTAACCGACCGATTGCGATAATACATTGGGTTACAAGGATTATCGCGTTGCGACCAATCGTAGTCGTAATCTTCGTTGTAATTATCCCAATTGCTATATTCGTACTGCGCTGGCGAATCCCAGTAAACAATATCCTGATCGGTAATCCCTTTATCTTCGATGGGTATATTGGTAATTGAATCGTTATCACATGGATAGATCGAATACTCGGGTTTGAGTTTTAGAATAACGCGGTAAATGGCGCCGGGATCGGGTTGAACCAAATTGGCCATATCCAACGAAAAGGTATTCCATTTGGTGAGATCGAGCGATTTATTATCGTCAAGCGTAATCACCTTTTTAACAATCAATCGTCCGGCACGTCGAAGTTGTTCTTCACCATCGAGCTGATTGATTTGAAGAAAGCTAGCTACATTATTTTCAAATATTTTAATCACCTGAACTTCAATAGCTCGAACGCTAACCGCTTTAAACGGAAGCGTTAATCCTTTCGAATCGGGAAGAATAATTCCTTTTCCAAGAATTTCGACACTTGGTTTAGCTGTTTCGAATTGCAGTTGATATACGTTTTTCTCTTTAAAAGAATAGCCTACGCTATTTTTTATGCCCGGGAAAATGTTTAGCATAACCTCACCTATTACTCGCGATTGTGGATAGATGGTAACGACATTCACGTCAATGGAAAAGCGAATGTTTCCAGCACCTTCAGCGGCTATTAATCCATCGAGGTTTTGATTAGGCAGGAGCGGATCGGAGAAGTTGATGATGATTTGTTGCGAAGGGGTTTGAACCGTTTTCACCTCCATCACCTTAAAATCGCTTAACGATGGGATCTCAATTGTCTCCTCTAGTTTATTTGATATTCCGGCAGCAGATCCATCACAAATAACTTTTATCTGACCAGCAATTTCGGCCCGCACAACACCTGTGGCCGTAAAAACATGTTCGTTTGTGGCATTGGTATGCTCCCAAGTTAACGAAAGGGATTTGCCAAACTGTTGCACTTTAACCATTTTCTCAACCGTTTCGGCATCTTCGTAATCGGTTAAGAATAATTTACCAATAAAACTATTTAACTTAAGATTAGAGATGTCGACAGGTTTGAGATTGACTTTTTCGAAACGAAAATCTTGTTTGATGACATCGAAGGTGAACGAAAATTCGCTCTCATCGCCCGGGAAAATAGCAGGCATGTTAAGCTTAACTTCGTAGGTTTGTCCAGATTTTAAGCGTTTATCAGGATTCAAAACCAATGTTTGGGCATCTTCCCAAATTAATTTACCTTTCACCGACGGACTAATATCCAATACCGATGAGCTGGCATTTGTTCCCGGCTCAGCACCCTTTACCAGTTCCGAAAAATGTACGCGAACCGCACTTTGGTTCGAAACGACTCCGGCGGTAAAAGCGCTAACTTTGGCATTGTAAGCTGTTGTTGATGCGTTGGGTGCTTTTTTAGTAAAGCAGCTGCTAAATCCTGCAATTAGCGCGAGGAGGAGCAAAAAGTGTTGTGTTTTTCTCATGATTTTATGAGTGTTGAAGGTTCTCAAGTTTATAGGTTAAATATAATTCAACTAAATTAAAACTATTTTGTTAATATTCAATAGGTGGAAAATCTGGATGTTGAGGATTCGGGTTAAACGTATTTGTAACGTATTGTGCAATAAAGATGGGTATATACTACTGTTTGGGGGAGTTCAGTTTAATTCACGATACCGTTATTAGTCTTAGGAACGGTCAATGGCACAGCTGATGATGTGGTAGGCAGCCGATTATTTATCTTAAATATCAAGGTGTTTTTTTAACCCTTCATTCGCACTATTTATAAAATCCTTCGTATTTTCCAACATATAAGAATTGATGCGTTATTCCTAATAGTTTTAAATCTTCGGAGGTGGAACGCAATGTATTTATTAGAGATAGTTTTTTAACAGCATCGGAATATTCTATTAGTTTTTCATTGCTATAAAAAGAGCCAATCCCTTCGAGGTTTCTAATGCGTAATGTTTCGAATCCGTTTGCAGACATCAATTTTTCGGTCTCTTTTGGCCAACAACGATATTGAGGAACATTATAGCCCTGAAATTGTGTATGTGTTGTTATATCTGATTTGATGTGTTTGTATAAATCCTTATTGGAAAACACATACGAACCATCGTTTATATCATTTCGCTTGTTTAGCAATGGGAATGGACTTAAGAAAACAGAAAATAAAGTACCGCCGGGCCTTAAAATCCGCCTGCAATGCAATAGTGCTTTATTCCTATGTTCCTCATTAATCAAATGATACAATGGTCCCATTAGTAAAATGGCATCGGCTGAATTATCCGATATCCAATCTAATTGTGTGGCGCAAGAAACTTGGTTGAAAATAATATTGTCCTGACAACATGAACCGTTCATTCGGTCGGAAAATGCTTTTAGCGATTTTGCCGAAAGATCAACTACACCGACTTTGCAATTTCGTTTTAACAAATACTCGGAATACCTACCGGGACCTGAACCAATATCAATTACCGTTGCACCCTTCAGGATATATTCATCGAGCAAATCAATGATTAATTGGAATTCGGCTTCACGCAATGGGTTTTCTGTTAAACGGTTGTATTCTTCCTCAACTCCTGCATCGTAAGCGGCTGCTATGGTTTCTCTGTACATTTGTTAATTTGCTAATGTGCTAATGTGGTAATTTGCTAATGTGCTAATGGGTTAATGTGGTAATTTGCTAATGGGATTTGGAGGATGATATTATGGCTGAGAGTAGTTTTTGTATTTCTAATAATTGAGGAAATAAAGCCTCATTGCATGGATATGATTTAGAATGTTTACATAATAGAAGCCAATAGTGCGTTTCTTCGGCTTCTTTGGCTGCTATTTTTAGTTTATGGATAAAATCTGCCTTGCTTTCGGCTCCTTGTGCTTCTCGAACGTTAGCTCCAATTGAAGTTCCTGATTTTAAAAGTTGCCTTGAAATCACATATTTACTTTGACTATCTAACAGTTCAGAAAACTCAATAACAGCTAAAGCAAATTCAAAACTCTTATCTAAAATAACATTCTTCTTTTCCATAACATTTTATTAATTAACCCATTCTTGAATTAGCACAACAGCACATTCTTTCATTAGCACATCATCCCCTTCTTTCATTAGCACATTATCCCCTTCTTTAATTAGCACATTGCCACATTAGCACATTATCAATTCATATCTGGAATTAACAAAGCGCGACCGTTATATGGGATTGTTTCGATGTTGCCGTGATAAATTGTTTTAAGAAAATCGACATTCCAGGCATCGACCGAGGTCGCTGAACGAATAACTTGTTTGTCACGTACAAACAGAAAATCATCGCCATAAAGAAATGCGAGGTTAGGGTCGTGTAAAACGGCAACAATAGTAAGACCGTCGTTTGCCAATTTTTTTAATAAGGAAAGCAAATGGGCTTGATTACCGAAATCAAGATGCGTGGTTGGTTCATCGAGCAACAATACTTTTGGGTTTTGAGCTAATACTCTGGCTATCATCACTAATTGCTGTTCGCCTCCTGAAAGTTCGGTATAATTCCTGTTTGTCAAATGAGAAATACCAACCTTTTCAATGGCTACATGTGCTGCTTGTTTGTCTATATCCTTTGGTATGTAATTAACATAACCAGCTCGGCCTGTTAACACAACTTCCTCGACTGAAAAAGGGAAAACGGCCTTGTGCTGTTGGTTAAGAAATCCAACAATCTTAGCCCTTTCGGTATAATTAAGTTTTGAATTGTCGTTGCCTAAAATATGAATATCACCCTTTTTATAAGGCAGCAAACCTGCAATTATCCGCAAAAAAGTTGATTTACCACTGCCGTTTTTTCCTAAAATAAATGTTAGTTTGCCTATTTCAATATCAGCGTTCACATTATCAAGAACACAAATCTTGTTGTAAGAAAAACTAAGACCTCTAATTTGTATTGCTTTCATTATAAATCATTTTTGCATTAACCCATTAGCACATTAACCCATTAACCCATTAGCACATTAGCAAATTACCACATTAACCCAATGTTTGTTTTTTTCATTAAATAAATAAAAAATGGTGCGCCCAATAACATGGTGAAAACGCCTATTGGAATTTCAAAACCTGATATTGTACGTGAAAAATCATCAATAACCAACAAAAACGTGCCACCAAATAAAAAATTCAAAGGAATGGATTGTCGGTTGTCAGGACCAATCATCATGCGTACCATGTGAGGAATAATAAGACCGTAAAGTCCGATGATACCTGCAACAGCTACAGCCGAAGAACTTGCAAGTGTTGCGGCAAGTAATATAATAAGTTTGTCTTTATCGGGGTTTATTCCTGCTGTTCGGGCTTCATCATCGCCCATAGCGAGAACATTCATGCGCCAGCGATAAATGATTAAAACAGATACGCCAATTGCTATGGGTATTATTGAAGATTGTAATTTGCTCCAGTTGGCATTATGCAAGTTCCCCATTGTCCAATGTACAATAGACTGCAATTTAAAGGGGTCGCTAAAATATTGTACTACAGTGAGTAAAGCTGTAAATATTCCCGAAACAATTATCCCCGAAAGGATTAGCGACACAATGGAAACGTTCTTATTTTTTCGAGCCATAAAGTAACTTAGTACAACAGCCAACAGCCCGAATATAAAAGCGGAAAGCTGTACCGGAATAAAAACGAAAGCCAATGCCAATGCTGCACCAAATGCTGCGCCCGATGAAAGTCCTAATATGTATGGGTCGGTTAATGGATTTCGGAAAATAGCCTGCATGCTGCAACCCGATATGGCAAGTGCGCCACCCGTGATAAATGTTAGCAAAACACGCGGTAAACGAACATCAAAAACAACAGATTTTAGCAATATATAATTGTCAGTTGTTTCCTGATTACCCGAAATAAAATTGAATACTGACCTAAAAATATCGCTAGGCGAAGCTGCTTGAGAAGGGCCAATCAACAACGAAGCCAATATAACAGGTATAGGCAAAGAATAAAGCAATATTTTTAAAATCCGTTTGTTCACTTTTTTAATATGCTAATAGGTTAATGTGCTAATGTGCTAATTTTTCAATTTGCTAATGGGTTAATGTGCCAATTTGCTAATGTAGGAGGAATTAGCACATTAGCACATCATTTAATTAGCAAATTATTAATTAGCAAATTATTTTTGTATAAAGCTTTCATCATTTTTTGTTTTTCTAAATCGAGATTTAAATTTTCAAAAGTTTCCGGATAACAGTTTTTTGCTAAAAGTTTAACTGCATATTGATATTTCAATGTCCACAAATCGCACCAAAAAACCGACGGCAATTCATAAACCTGTTTGTTCTTTATTGCATTAATATATCGAAGTTCGGGCATTGTTAAATAATCGTTGGCATTTTTAGAATCGTTGTACCACATAAGCATTACATCGGGATTCCATTGTAACAGGTTTTCCATGTTTACAACGATGTGTTCTTGCGGTTGGCGACAAGCGTTTTTAGCTCCGGCAAGCTCTATTAACTCATTTACTGTGCTTGTTGCGCCTGAAGTTTCGAGCAAACCCTGCGACCAAATAAAATATACTGATTTGGAGATTGCTTCGCTTTGCTCATGATGACGTTCTTTTAACTGACTTTGAATTATTGAAATCTCATTTTTAGTATAATTGATAATGCTATCAGCCCTTTGGGTAGTTCCGGTGAGTTTTCCTAAATCGTCAATTTCTTTGTACACATCGCTAAAGCTTTTAAGGAAAACACCGTAAACAGGAATTCCCTTTTCTTCAATGGCTTCAATAGATTCTTGCTGCGATGACCAAATAATTACCAAATCGGGCTTTAGAGCTACAAGGTTTTCGAGGCTTACAAAGTCCCAATTGCCAGGTGATGGAAGGTTTTTATTTTTAATCCGATCGTCTAAAATTGCATATTGAGTTGCCGTACTTTCGTTGTAAACGCTCGAAGGAACACCAACCACCCTACTTTCGGCATTAAGCATATACAACCCCGACAAAGCACTTTCGATTAAACAAACTATGCGGGTTGCAGGTTTGGCAAGATGTATTTCTTTACCTCTAAAATCGGTTACACTAATAGCATAAGCAGAGCCAACAGGTTTACTGCCAGACGGCGTGCATGATACACTCATTACGAAAAATGCAACCAAAACTCCTCGAAGAATCTTCATATCAAAGATATTCCCTATTAAAAAATTAATTCCCATCATTAGACAATTTGCTAATTAAACAATATGCTAATTTGCTAATTACTGAACCACTAGCACATTAGCACATCAGCACATTACCTCATTAGCAAATTAGCAAATTAGCAAATTACCTCATTAGCACATTAATCCATTAGCACATTAATCCATTAGCACATTAAAAAATTACCACATTAATCCCTGCCATCATTGAAAATCCAGGGTCTTGGAATTGCCAAGGCATTTCAAAACGATTATCAGTAATATTATACAGGTTTGCAAAAGCATCTAATTTTACTTTACTTGTCAATAATATTGTTTTATTGATATTCATATTTACTAATTCATAGGAATTATAAAGCCTTCTGCCAGATTTTGACGTGCTGTCGTAGATTCTACCGGCAAGATGGATATATGGACTTACAGTTAATTTCCAAGGCAACCATGCTGTTAATCCAAAATTGGAAACATTATCAGGAACAAATGAAATATTGGAACCGTCTTGGTCAGCATCAAATTTATTTGATATTTCTGTTTCAAAATGGGTATAGTTTGCAAACCATTGTAACGAATTACTTATTTTTTGTTTTAACTCAACTTCGTAACCCTTAGCAATAGTTCTACCTGCATTTACAGATTTTGATTGTGAAGGATTTGCCCTTACTGTATTTTCAACAATAGCATCGGTTATTGAATAATAGAAAAACCGTGTTGTGAAAATTGTCCCTGAATTAATTTTAAAATCAAAACCATAATCTATCCCGGTTCCTTTTTCTGGTTTTAAATTAGGATTTGGAATTTGTCCATTTGTTATCGTATCCGTAACAAGGATTGTACCTCCTATAGATTTTAATCCTGGTGACATAAAGCTTGTTCCGATATTAACGAATGGTGTAATGTTATCCGTTGCTTTGTATTTTATACCTGCATTCCACAATAGCACACCCCAAGAACGATTTTTGTCAATGGGAGCAACACCTCCCAATTTTGTTATGTCGTTACTAATAGAAACGTATCTAAGGCCTCCTCTAATTACTGCTTTATCAATGGTTAGTTCTTCTTGAACATAGAAACCAATTTGATTTGCTATAGCATCATTTCCTGTAGATTCAATTGCATTTACAGGCTTTGCTGTTGTTTTATATGTTGCAGATTGAAAATCCGCACCTATTGTTAATTTACTGAAATCAACAGGTTTGAAAGTAAGAAAGAAATCCGCGGGAATTATTGATTGTTTAACTTTATCTGTTTCACGTAATGAAATGTCTTTATTGGCCGTTGAATAATTGTCTTCTTCGCCCGAACGATCGTAGTTTCTGTATCCAATTTTAAACCCTAATCCAATTTTTTCAGTTATATCGCCTGAATATCCTAAATGCATCAAGGTATATGAATGGTCAAATCCTCTGTTTGGTCTTCCAACATCGCCGGAATGCAGCGTTTGGTTTGCAAAAAAATCAATCTTTTGATTTTTAGCTTGATTTAATAAATAGGTGCCTCCAACAAAGAATTTCGTTTTTTGGTATTGAGGGTTATCTATCATATTTAACCATGAATTTTCACTCCCATAATTAGTATAATCTGATTTCTCAATACTAAAACTGCCCATTAGATGTAAATTTCCAAATTGGTTTTCGTGAAATACATTACCATTTATCGTATTGTAAGTACCATATGCACCAGAAACACTTGTAAGCGGTTTATCAATCTTATCTTTTAAAATCAAATTTACTGTACCCGCCAATGGGCTTTGATTACCTGCAAAATCCTGAGATAAATAATTAGGATATAAAACAGAAGCAGGGCCGCGTTGAACCTCAATACGGTCTATTGCATTCAAATCAATGGCCATGGGATCTACAAAAGCATCAATAGGTAACCCCTGCAACATATATGTGCTGTATTTTGGGCCAATACCACCATAAGTGCCCCAGTTGGCATCGTTGCGAGATAATGCCGAAACAGATGCTCCGGGTTTATACATAATTACTTCGGCTACATTGCGGTTGCCGGCAACTAAACTTTCAATTTCCTTGCTGTCGATAATGTCAATCTTTTGAGTAACATTTCCAATTGATTGAGGTGTTTTAGAACCAGTTACAACTACTTCATTTAATTTAAGTGTGTCTTTAATTGATTGCTGCGAAATGGCAGGCAATAATGATAAAATCAAAAAACATGTGACTAACAAACCTTTTTTTTTCATTTTTAATTTTTGTAAAATATTACTTATTGGTAATTTCGTGTTACTCGTTTTGTAAAAAAAATATTACTCGACTCTGCTCATTATTAATTTACCGTGAATTATCCCTTTAATCCCAATTAATTTATCCGATAACTCTGTCAATTTACTTGCTTCGCCTTTTACTGCCACAATCTCAAGGCAATTATCGTGGCTTAAATGGAAATGTTGAGAAGATAAAATCACATCGAAATACGCATGTTGCACATCGTTTAATTTTATCGTTACATCACCTTTGTGGTGATCGTAAAGTAATACGATGGCTCCGGCAACAACGTGATTGCATTGCCATTTTTTTTCAACTGTGTTTTTCTCTACTAAATGTCGGATTGCTTGCGAACGATTAGGTAAATTATTGTCCACAACAAAGCTGTCTAAAGCTTTTAAAATCTCTTCATCTATTCCAACTCCAAAGCGAACTAAAGCCATAGTGTTACTAATATTAATATTCGTGTCGCAAACCTAAGTAAATATTAATTTAAAAACAAATTAGATTAGATATCAGGAAATGGTGCGGGAGCAAAATTGCGGTTCTTTTGCAGGCCTTTGAGTCTAAAATTCGACAACGGGACACCTCCAAGGTTGTCTGTGAGATTATATATAATTAATAATGAGTATGTTTTAGAAATGAGAAAGCAATACGGTCGAAATCAGCAACAAATAGAAAGAGGGTTTTAGGGGAAGATAAAAAGACAGATAGAAAAGATCTGTTCATCTCATCCATCTGTCTCATCATTTAAATTTCTTTTCTCTTCTAAGCCAGTTTCTTAAAAAGTTCTTTCATACTTATTTTACCCAAGATGATGCTTTGTAAATCATTAATATTCACGCGTTCTTGTGCCATGGTATCGCGGTAACGAATAGTAACGGTATTATCCTCAATCGATTGATGATCGACCGTTACACAAAAAGGTGTTCCAATGGCATCCTGACGGCGGTAACGTTTGCCAATGCTATCTTTCTCGTCGTACTGACAGTTGAAGTCGAATTTCAGATTATCTACTATTTCGCGAGCTTTTTCAGGCAATCCATCTTTTTTCACCAATGGTAAAACTGCTAGTTTAACTGGGGCTAAAGTTGGAGGAATTTGAAGCACCACGCGTGTCTCTTTGGCGCCATCTTTACCTTCAACCAATTCTTCGGTGTAGGCACCCGACATAATGCTCAAAAACATGCGATCCACTCCAATTGATGTTTCGATAACGAAGGGGATGTAGTTTTCGTTTTTCTCAGGATCGAAATATTGCATTTTTTTACCTGAAAACTGCTGGTGCTGCGACAAGTCGAAATCGGTACGCGAGTGAATCCCTTCAACCTCTTTAAATCCAAAAGGCATTTCGTACTCAATGTCGGTTGCTGCATTGGCGTAATGGGCCAACTTATCGTGATCGTGGAAACGGTATTTTTTATCGCCCATTCCCAATGCTTTGTGCCATTTCATGCGCGTTTCTTTCCACTTGGCAAACCATTCTAATTCGGTGCCGGGTTGCACGAAAAATTGCATCTCCATTTGTTCAAATTCACGCATGCGGAAAATAAACTGACGAGCCACAATTTCGTTGCGGAAAGCTTTGCCTATTTGGGCAATGCCAAAAGGTATTTTCATGCGACCGGTTTTTTGCACATTCAAAAAGTTCACAAAAATCCCTTGAGCTGTTTCGGGTCGCAAATATATTTTTTGAGCCCCATCGGCAGCAGCACCCATCTCAGTTGAGAACATCAGGTTAAACTGACGAACATCAGTCCAGTTGCGAGTTCCCGAAACAGGACAAACAATCTCAGTATCAACAATAATTTGCTTAAGCTCATCTAAATTTGCATCGTTAAGTGCTTTGGCAAAACGAGCGTGTACTTCGTTTCGTTTTTGCTGATTCTCAAGCACGCGAGTATTCGTTTCGCGAAATTGAGTTTCATCAAAAGCCTCACCAAATTTTTTGGCTGCCTTCTCAACTTCTTTGTTTATTTTATCGTCGTACTTAGCCAAAAGATCTTCAATCAGCACATCGGCACGGTAACGTTTTTTGCTGTCTTTATTGTCAATCAACGGATCACTAAAGGCGTCCACATGTCCTGAGGCTTTCCAAATGGTTGGATGCATGAAAATGGCCGAGTCGATACCCACCACATTGTCGTTGAGCAAAACCATCGAATCCCACCAGTATTTTTTGATGTTGTTTTTAAGCTCCACGCCCAACTGACCATAGTCGTAAACGGCTCCCAGGCCATCGTATATTTCGCTCGACTGGAAAACAAATCCGTACTCTTTGCAATGCGCCACTAGTTTTTTAAAAACGTCCTCTTGTGCCATATCTATAGTGCTCTAATAGTTACTAATTAAGTTAATAAGCCACAAAAATAGTCGTTTTTTGCTATTTACCGAATTTTTATGCTAAGTGCTCAAAGTTTCTTTGATTTTGAAGGTTAACCCACATTGCAGGCCTTACACCCCCGAAATGTTAAATTTAGACCAAAAAGAGCCTTTTTTTAATTATTTTGAAGGGTTATTTTTTACAACTACCTGATTATCAGCATGTGGTTTTTGCGGTTTTGAAAAAGTGCCTTTGT
Source organism: Bacteroidales bacterium (assembly GCA_038212305.1). GTDB lineage: Bacteria > Bacteroidota > Bacteroidia > Bacteroidales > Marinilabiliaceae > JBBQUP01. Next base: position 112 of record JBBQUP010000077.1, on the reverse strand, counting down.
GTGGACTTCCAAGCATTTGGAATTTAGTCGATTAGATATGATATTTACGGCATGTTTATCAAGTCGATCAGAAAATATTGCCAGACAGAAAAAACCACCCATACCTATTTTA
>JBBQUP010000076.1:0-17233 GCA_038212305.1 Bacteroidales bacterium | reverse complement strand
TACCATGTCAGAGTTTTATAAAGCCACCGATAAAGAAGGGCGTGTTATTTTAAAAGAGATATTTACCAGCGATGCAGATATGATACCTGATTATAAAAATCACACACTTACCATCAAGTTACATTCGCTTTCTACTCCGAGGGCAAATGAGGCGGTGAAAGAATTATGTTCCTTTTTAAACCAGACAGAAACCAATTTTCCATTCACAAATTTAAGGCTGGTTTACGAAACAGTCGCGCTTTAATCTGCGATAGTATTGGATGTCTGAGTATTGAAAGAACTTGACTTACCCGAAAAAGATTATGAAATGTTAGGAATAATCAATTCAATGATGAAATTCCACTTATTAATTTCCCAATTATCCTAATATGATTTGGCACTTAAACGACATTAAACCATGTTTGCTATCAATTATAAACTATTACTAAGTTGTTTTGTAGCACTTATTGCACTGGTTAATCCCATTCAAAAAGTATTTGTGGTTACCTCGTTGCAACAACAATTCGATGCTAAATCAACTCGATTGATTTCGATAAAATCAACCATCACCGCATTCATTATCCTACTCTTTTTTTTGTTGATAGGCAACTGGTTTTTAATTATGTGTTCCATGTCGAGTTGTACGCATTTCAGATAACCTGAGGCGTAGTGCTGTTTTACAATGGCATTATGGGGCTTCAAAACGGGGTGTTTATTAAGCTCGAAAAGAATCTATCCATCAAAGACATTACCGCCGTACCCATTGCCATTCCCATGATTGCGGGGCCGGCTACCATTATCGCAGTGGTTACTTTTCCAGCACATTACGGACATGTCAACACCATAATTTCCATAATTGCAGCTTTAGGCATAAACCTAGTTTTCATGCTTTATGCCAGTACTATCGGCAATTTATTAAATCGTCATAACTTGATGAATCCGCTGATTCGAATTTTTGGACTTATTGTTGCGACCATTGGCGTGCAAATGGTTTTGAATGGTTTGAGTGGCTTTATTTCAACGCTCTAAAACGAGTTCAAAATAAATTTTCTATATTGATGTTATCGTTTATCAACTAAATTCAAACATTTAATGACTATCAATACCCTAGCTTGGAATCGTTTTCGATATACATTGTATACGCCTATTTACGATTTAATCGTCAAGATATTGGTGCATTCAAGGAAACAATCCATCGAATCGCTATCCATTCGTCCAAACGATAAAATTCTGATTGTAGGTGCTGGAACGGGTTTTGATTTGGAGTTTCTTCGCACAGATTGCCATATTATTGCAACCGATATTACGCCTTCGATGGTCAAGCGCATTAAAAAACGAGCCAAATTGGTGAATCCCCAAGCTCAAGCAATAGTTATGAACGGGCAAGCATTAGATTTTCCCGATGCATCGTTCGACATAGTTATTCTGCACCTAATTTTGGCTGTTATTCCTGACCCGTTGGCATGTATTAAAGAGGTGGATCGGGTGCTTAAGGTAGGCGGACAAGTGGCCGTGTTCGATAAATTTGTACCCAAAAATCGTGCAGTATCGCATCGCCGACGCATAGCAAACCATATTACGAACTTCTTCTTCTCAGATATCACGCGCGATATCTATTGGCTTATCAAGCAAACATCGCTAAAGGTCGATTTTGATATCCCGGCCAATTTTAAAGGTAATTTTCGACGAATTAAACTGGTAAAATAGTCAGTGTGAGTATCAAGATATAAGTATCGAGTATCGAGATGTGAGTATTGCAATATCATGATAAAACTCCACTTTAAAATGAGCTCATCAGCTCAGGGAAGGTTTCCGAGCTTGCCGAAAGTCTGCCGAAGCAAAAAAATGCCCGTCGGCACTTGCCGAAACCTTGCGCGAGCGTGAAGGGGGACTTTCGGCAAATCTAACGAGGCAAAACCAATGGAAGTACTCCCAATTGATTCAGTTAGTCGATCCAAATTGAGCAATCAATAGCCTGCGTCGGCTTATTATTGTAGGCTGTACCTGCATTGTTGTTAATTGAGGCATAGCCTTGGGGAATAGATTCGACTCAGGCAGAGCCCATAGCCGAACGAGGGGTATCAAGATATGAGTATCAAAACATCTTCCGTCTCATGTCTTGCATCTTGTGACTTATGTCTCATATCTTGTGTCTTCCTCCATCTAAACCCAAATTTATAAACACATGAAATTAAAGGATTATGAATGAATGTACCCTTCGCTTTTTTTCTAAATTTGTCACCTTAATTACCATATCGAATACCTCATGTTTAAAATATTCGTCTCAGCACTCTTAGTATTGGTTTCTGTTTCACTTCAAGCTCAGAAAATACGTACTATCGACCAACAAACGTTAACCGACAGCGTAGGCTTTAACCCAGCGCATCTCTATACCGTCAACGACTCAACGCAGTATGTTTACAGTCGTCCCAAAATGTTAAAATGGATACCAAACGCTTTTGTTGATTTGGTTGATGTACCCCGCGCCTATTGGAAAAAAGAAACCATCGCGCCAGCCTTAGGTATTGCCGCGGCCACAGGCATTTTAATTGCCTTCGATGGAAAAATTTACGATGGCGTGCGTCAGTTTTGCGACCACATAGGTTTAGCGCCAACAAACAATACCATAAACTTAACTGGTAGCCGCACCTTTGCATTTAACATCCCCACCGATTTGCCATCGAGCCTTTATTATATTGGCGATGGCATTACCGAACTGGCTATTTGTGGTGGTTTTTACAGCGTTGGATTGCTTAAAAACGACATGAGAGCCCTAACCACCGCTTCGGAATTGGCCGAGGGCATGGTGGCAGTTGGTGTAACCGTTCAATTGCTCAAGCACATCACCATGCGCGAAACGCCCGAACGACGTACGGATGGCAACCCCAATGGACGATGGAAATGGATGGACATAACCAACCCAGCTAAAAGTTGGAAAGCCTATTACGAGTTAGTTCCATCAAACGATGCCTTTCCGTCGGGCCACCTGATTACAGCCATGATGACCACCACTGTTATCGTCAAAAATTATCCCGAAATACACTGGATTAAACCTGTTGCCTATTCGCTAATGGGTTTGTGTGGATTTCAAATGATAAACAATGGTGTGCATTGGGCTAGCGATTACCCGCTAGCACTGGGATTGGGTTATGCCTTTGGAAATGTGATTGTCAACAGAGGAAGAGAAAAAGTGATTCAAACTCAAGCCAGAGCTGAAATTTTGGGCGATCGTGCCAAATATGATAATCAAAAACCTCATATAGATTTAAAACCAGCTCTGCTAGGTTATAATGTGGCTGGATTAACACTGCGAGTGAGGCTGTAGGTATTGGTATTGAAAATTGAGCTGATGTTTTACGTTTATGTGTAAAATTTAATTTTAAAACTCAATTTTAAAAATTTCTAACAATTATTACAACCTCCGATTTTAGGTTACAACTAATCTTTAACCTGTTAAAATCCTCATAATATGAAATCGCAACTACCTACTTATAGTCTCCAAAATTTTAGTGCCCCCGAGAAGATGAGTCGTCAATTCCAAATTGAGGTGTTCGATGCCAATCGTCATTTTAAAGTTGAATACCCACATCGACACGATTTTTTCGAGGTGCTTTATCTTGCAAAAGGATCGGGCATGCATGTTATCGACAGCAATAAGTACGAAATTAAACCACCGTGCGTATTCTTCATGTCGCCCGGCCAAGCCCATAAACTGGAACTATCGAACGATGTTGAAGGCTATATTTTTATATTTACAGCTGAGTTTTATTTAATTAATTCCAGCAATCAAAATCGATTATTGGAATTCCCCTTTTTCTTTACCCTGAATCAAAACAATCCACCACTTTTATTAAAAACTCATACCGACATTGAATTTCTCGAAACCCTATTCAAGCGAGGTGTCAACGAAATTTCTAAAACCCAAGAATTTTCACACGAAATGTTACGCTCGATTTTAGAACTCATTTTAGTCACTTGCTCATCGCTTTACGATTCGAACGAACCAATTATTCAAAAAGGGAAAGGCCAGATACTGGTTAAACGCTTTTTTCAGTTGGTTGAGGAGAACTTTAAAAACAATCTATCGGTGAACGATTATGCACAGATACTTGCCATAACGCCCAACCATCTCACACAAACCGTAAAATTACTGACGGGTAAAACATCCAACGAAGTAATTCAATCGAAGCAAGTACTTGAAGTCAAACGTTTACTCATTCACACCAATCTTGGAGTTACCGAAATTGCCAATCTCCTTAATTTCTCCGACCAATCGTATTTCACCAAGTTTTTTAAAAAGATTGCAGGATTAACACCTTTGCAGTATAGGCAAAATCACGAGTGAGTAGCAATTTAGGTGTTGAGTGATTAAAGGTTTAGGCGTTGATTGTTTATGGTTTAGATTACTGATTTAGAAAGCTATTAGCCTGGCGAATATACTGAAATCTACTCCAATTTTGATCGGCAACCTAAACCACAAAACCATTAACCCCAAACATTCATCGTCCAACAATCCATGAAAAGTACCTAAAAAACAAATTTTTCTCGCTTATTATTTATTATTAATTTAGTTCCTTTGTATCACGATGTTGTAATAATCTATTCGCATCATAACAAAACTAAAAACAAGTATAACTTTTTAATAATCATTCAAAATGGCAAATTATTTTAATTCATTACCCTTACGCGAGCAATTAAATCAATTGGGCGTTTGTGAATTTATGGATCGTTCAGAATTTCCTGATGGCGTAAAAAAACTAGAAGGCAAAAAAATAGTAATTATTGGTTGCGGAGCTCAAGGCTTGAACCAAGGATTAAACATGAGAGACTCAGGCTGTGATGTATCGTATACCTTACGTCCTGAGGCAATTAAAGAAAAAAGACAATCGTATTTAAATGCGTCTGAGAACAAATTTAAAGTTGGCACTTACGAAGAGATGATTCCTTCGGCTGATATAGTGATCAACCTAACCCCTGACAAGCAGCACACAAGCGTTATTAAAGCTGTTATGCCTTTGATGAAAAAAGGTGCTACTCTTTCGTATTCACATGGTTTTAACATTGTTGAAGAGGGAACTCAAATTCGTAAAGACCTTACCGTTATTATGGTAGCACCTAAGTCGCCAGGATCGGAAGTTCGCGAAGAGTACAAGCGTGGTTTTGGTGTTCCAACCCTTATAGCTGTACACCCGGAGAATGATCCTAATGGTGATGGTTTCGAAATTGCAAAAGCTTATGCAGTTGCAACTGGCGGACATACTGCTGGTGTATTGCGCTCATCGTTTGTTGCCGAAGTTAAATCGGATTTAATGGGCGAGCAAACTATTTTGTGTGGTTTATTACAAACTGGTTCAATACTTTGTTTCAACAAAATGGTTGAAAAAGGTATCGATAAAAGTTACGCCTCAAAACTCATTCAATATGGTTGGGAAGTAATTACCGAAGCATTAAAACATGGCGGAATCACCAACATGATGGATCGTTTGAGCAACCCAGCTAAAATTAAAGCGTTCGAATTATCCGAAGATTTAAAACAAATCATGCGTCCATTGTTTCAAAAACACATGGATGATATTATGTCGGGCGAATTCTCATCGACCATGATGGCTGACTGGGCTAACGACGACAAAAACCTATTAACTTGGCGTGCTGCAACTGGCGAAACCGCTTTCGAAAAAACACCTGCAGGTTCAATGGAAATTAGTGAGCAAGAGTATTTCGACAACGGCGTATTAATGATTGCGATGGTTAAATCGGGTGTTGAATTGGCATTCGAAACCATGACAGAAGCAGGTATCATCGATGAGTCGGCTTACTACGAGTCGTTACACGAAACACCATTAATTGCAAACACCATTGCACGTAAAAAACTGTTCGAAATGAACCGCGTTATATCCGATACAGCCGAGTACGGTTGTTACCTTTTTGATCATGCTTGCAAGCCATTATTGGCCGATTTCATGAAAAACATTGACACCAACGTAATTGGTAAAGCATATGGTGTTGGAAAAGGCAATGGCGTTGACAACAAACAATTGATTTCGATAAACGATACTATTCGCAACCACCCAGTTGAAGAAGTGGGTGCTTACCTTCGTGAGTCGATGACTGCCATGAAAAAAATAGTATAATTTTCAAATAAATAGATATTTAGAATTTTAGATAGAGAGAATAGATTCTGTTCTTTCTATCTTTTTCTATCTATCTTTAACTTCCCTTCATTTCCCCATCTCTTTATCTTCCCCTCTTCCCATCTTCTTTCTATAACACTATCTTCACTAAAATTAATTTGCAGTATATTTGTACCCGGAAATTTATCCTCAATACAAATAGTTACTTGTTATCATGCCTTTTACATCATTAGGCTTATCGCCCGCTTTATTAAAAGCCATAGCCGACGAGCAGTTTTTAAAACCCACTCCTATTCAGGAACAGGTTATTCCTTCCATCATCAATAAAAAAGATGTCCTAGGCATTGCTAAAACAGGATCTGGTAAAACAGCCAGTTATGTGTTACCTATTTTAAATAGTTTAGAGGAGGATTCTCAAACTAAAAACAGACATGTAAATGTTCTAGTACTTGTTCCAACGCGCGAATTAGCTGTTCAGGTATCGGAGGTTTTTCAATTGTTTTCATCAAAACTCACCTCGAAAATTAAAACATTGGCCGTTTATGGCGGCGTGGCTATCAACCCTCAAATGATTGCCTTGCAGAATGTTAACATATTGGTTGCAACACCCGGTCGCTTATTGGAATTAGTAGAATCCAATGCTGTTCGCCTATCTGAAATAAACACTTTAGTTTTAGATGAAGCTGATAAAATGCTTAATCTGGGATTTAAAGATGAGATGGATCGGATTTTAAAACTATTACCCGTTAAACGTCAAAATCTTCTCTTTTCAGCCACATTAAGCGATGATATTCAAGCCATTAATCAATTGGTTTTACACAATCCGATAGTTGTTAAAATTGAATCGGAGAGCGAAAACATCAATCTGATTACTCAATTGGCCTATTTTATTGATGATGAAAAAAAAGGTCCACTGTTACGGTATCTCATCAAAGAAAAAGAGATAAAGCAAGCGTTGGTTTTTACCTCAACTACTTATAAAGCAGACAATGTAGCGGATAAACTTCGAAAAAATGGCATTACTGCATCGGCTATTCATGGCGATAAAAAACAAAAAGCCCGCACCGAATCGTTGAAAAAATTCAAGTCGGGAGCCATACAAGTATTGGTTACCACCGATTTACTTGCACGAGGCATCGATATTGAGTTTTTGCCCTATGTGATTAACTACGAGTTACCACGATCGCCCAAAGACTACATTCATCGAATTGGAAGAACTGGCCGTGCCGATTCACTGGGTGAAGCGATCTCACTCGTATCACCCGAAGAGGAACATCATTTTAAAGTTATTCAAAAGAAAATGGGTAAATGGGTTGATCGTGTAAATATCGATAACATCAATTTAAAAGGGTATTAATAAGGAGGATGAGAAGAATCGCCCCGTAATCCCGCACGACACCATACCATAAACCGAATACAATATTTACTTTCTCTGTTTAAACATCCAAATTTCTTCCTCTCAAATAAAAAAACATACAATTATGAGCGCATATAAAGAATTAGATATATCCAAACAACTTGTTAATGCCATCGATGATTTGGGTTATGTTCAACCAACCCCAATACAAGTCGAAGCCTATCCTGTCATTTTATCAGGAAAAGATGTGGTGGGGGTTGCTCAAACCGGAACAGGTAAGACATTTGCTTACATGCTGCCTGTTTTAAAGGATCTGAAATATTCGAAAGATGGACTTCCTCGTGTTGTTGTGTTGGTTCCAACGCGCGAATTGGTTCTTCAAGTGGTTGAGCAAATTCAGAGTTACACCAAATACACTTCGTTGCGAGTTTTGGGCGTATATGGAGGTGTGAATATGAAAACCCAACGGAAACAGGTGGTTGAAGGATTAGATATTTTGGTGGCAACACCTGCTCGCATTTACGATTTAGCAATTAGCGGAACTTTGGTTTTGAAGCAAGTAACCAAGCTTATTATCGACGAGGTGGACATTATGCTCGATTTAGGTTATCGCTTTCAGTTAACCAACATCTTTGATTTGCTTCCTGCTCGCCGCCAAAACATTATGTTTTCGGCTACCATGACTGATGAAGTGGATGCATTAATTGATGATTTCTTTAGTGCGCCAATTAAAATTTCGGTGGCATTAAGTGGAACTCCGCTTGATAACATTAGCCAAACGTGCTATTCGGTACTCAATTTCAACACCAAAATAAACCTACTTCAACACCTTTTAATTGATGCCGATGAGTACAAAAAAGTATTGATATTTGTTTCGCATAAACTAAGTGCCGAAAGGCTTTATGAGGCGCTCGAACGCAAATTTGGGCTGGATGTATTCCTTACCTACGCCAACAAATCGCAAACCATACGAATGAATGCCCTCGAACGTTTTGAAGAGGGTAAAACACGCATACTCATTTCAACTGATCTGTTAGCACGAGGAATTGATTTAAGTAAAATCTCGCATGTTATTAGTTTCGATGCACCGCGCTATCCCGAGAACTACATGCACCGAATTGGGCGTACCGGTCGTGCCGAAGAACAAGGCAAATCCATATTATTTTTCACCTCAAAAGAAGAGGAAAACAAGTACACCATCGAAAAAATGATGAAGTACAAAATACCAATTATTGAATTCCCTGAAGCGGTAGCGATTAATTACGAGCTAATTCCCGAAGAACGTCCAAAAATTGCCGAAGATAAAAAGCGAGATAAAGAATTTGAACCGACCAATCCAGCCTTTCACGAAAAATCGGAGAAAAACAAAAAAACCAACCCAGGTGGCTCCTATAAGTGGATAATTGCTGCGAAATACAAAAAACCTAAAACTCGTGGCGACAAGAATTTTAATCAGCGCTTTAAAAAGAAATAACTTATTGACAAAAGACTATTCGAGGGGAATAAATTCATGGAACGAATAAAGATCCATGTTTTATACTCTACCTCTATTTCAAATATAATATCCAAATCTTCTAAATCATATTTCTTGAAGCGTTAAAAATTTCTTAATTTTATTGAATACAATAATTCGAACATTCAATGAACCAATCATCACGAAGAGATTTTTAATCCTTTTACCTATGCATAAAACTGTCGTTCTAATTTCAATTACCTTGAGCCTTTTTTCTTGTCGATCCGAAAAAAATTTGCCTACTGTTGGTGAGCTAAACATTAACCAATATACTGGTAAATGGTTTGAAATAGCTCGTCTTCCCAATCGTTTTGAAAAGGGACTTGACTGTGTTTCAGCTACTTATTCAATTAAGGAGGATGGAAATATCGAAGTTTTTAATCAAGGACGGAAATTTGCTAAATCGAATCAAATAAGTAAAATTACAGGAAAAGCTTGGATGCCCAACACCAACTATCCCGGACGATTGAAAGTACAGTTTTTCTGGCCATTCGCAGGCAATTACTACGTCATTTACTTAAATGATAACTACACACTTGCTTTAGTAGGTGATCCATCTCGAAAGTTTTTATGGGTACTCTCCAAAAATAAAATTGTATCGGATTCAGATTATTCAAGACTAATAACGATTGCCAAAAACAATGAGTTTACTGTCGGAAATGTGATAAAAATAAATCAGGATTGTCAATAACGGAATTCAATTTGCAATTAAACAACTTAGAGCTAATATATACTTTTCAATCTAAAAATATAAAGCAACACATTGAGGCTTGGATATTCAGCTTTAATAATTTGAGCAATTATACCACCAAGATTATTTCTTTCTTGATTTAAATGCAATACTTTTGCAGCCATGATACAAGAACTTAGCATTGATGATTTTTATTTACGTGGGAATGCCATCCCTCTCATTGATGTTCGCACTCCTGCTGAATTTGAAAAAGGTCATATTCCAAATGCGATCAATATTCCCTTATTCTCGAATGATGAACGAGCACATGTAGGCACTGTATATGTTCAGGAATCGAAAAAAAATGCAATTGAATTAGGGTATCAATATGTTAATCCAAAACTCACTTGGTTTATTGATGAGAGCAAAAAAGTTGCCGGACAATTACCTGTTGCCATTCATTGCTGGCGTGGTGGTATGCGAAGCCATGCATTTGCCGAACATCTTCATTCCAATGGATTTCAAGAAGTTTATGTAATAACAGGTGGATATAAAGCCTTTCGAAATTACGTGCTCAACTTCTTCGAAAAACCATTTCAATTAGGAATTGTTGGAGGCTATACAGGAAGTGGTAAAACTCATATCCTTCGGTCACTCGAAAAATTGGGACATCAGGTTATCGATCTCGAAGGCCTTGCACATCACAAAGGCTCAGCATTCGGATCCATTGGCGAACTTCCCCAACCAACAGTTGAACAATTCGAAAATAACCTGTTTGATTTATTGAGAGTGCTGAATAGCAATGAACCGATTTGGGTTGAAGACGAAAGTCACAACATTGGTCGCGCTCAAATCCCCATCTCTTTTTTCAATCAAATCCGAAATCAAGTTGTTTACTTTGTTAATATCCCAAAAGAAAAAAGAGCATTGCACTTGGTTGATGAATACTCAGGTTTTGGCAACGATTTAATAGCTATTTCAATACAAAAAATAGCCAAACGATTAGGTGGACTTAATGTTAAACTAGCTCATGAATTCCTCGAAGCGAATAACTATTACGAAGTGGTAATGTTAGCTTTAATTTATTACGATAAAACGTATCGCAAAGGCATCGACTCCCGAAATCCCGAAATGGTTTTTGAGATTCCCCTACCCGATGTAAATCACACGAATAACGCAAAATCAATTCTCAAATTTGTTGAAGAAAATGAACGAAATAAAACTCACACAATATAGCCATGGCGCAGGTTGTGGTTGCAAAATATCACCCAAAACACTCACTGCCATCTTACACAGCAATTTAGCGCCATTTGAAAGCCCCAACTTATTGGTAGGGAATGATACCCGCGATGACGCCGCTGTTTACGACATGCAAAACGGAACAGCCTTAATTAGCACTACCGATTTTTTTATGCCAATAGTTGACGATCCTTTTACATTTGGAAAAATTGCCGCAGCCAATGCCATAAGCGATGTTTATGCCATGGGAGGTAAACCTTTATTAGCCATTGCAATATTAGGATGGCCTGTTAACAAACTAGCGCCTGAGATTGCTCAACAGGTGCTCGATGGAGGTCGTCAGGCTTGTCACGAAGCAGGAATATCTTTAGCTGGAGGACATAGTATTGATAGTCCGGAGCCTATTTTTGGCCTAGCTGTAACCGGCATTGTTGACATAGTAAATTTAAAACGCAACGATACGGCTACCGAAGGATGTCAGCTCATCTTAACCAAACCGCTGGGCGTAGGAGTTTTAACGACAGCTCAAAAACAAGGAAAACTCAAGCCCGAGCACCAACACATTGCTCCTGAATCGATGGAGAAACTCAATAAAATTGGATTCGAACTCTCGGCCATAAACGAAATTACTGCCATGACAGATGTGACTGGCTTTGGACTTTTAGGTCATTTAACCGAAATGTGCGAAGGCAGCCAGCTTTCAGCAGAAATTGAATTCGATAAAATACCCAAATTTCCTGAGGTAGATCAATACATCGCTCAAGATTGTGTTCCCGGAGGCACTCATCGCAATTGGGAGAGCTATGGCGATGGCGTAAAATTACGGTCGGATTTAGAAAAGCTGATTTTATGCGATCCACAAACAAGTGGAGGTTTGCTAATTGCTGTTAAACCGAGTGCAACCAATCAGGTTTTATCCATACTTGAAAAAAACAATATTAAAACCCAAGTATTTGGCTGTTTGATAAAAAAAGGAGACAAACTTATTTCTATTATTTAACATCGATAACTACAGTAAAGCATTCATAATTAACCCAAATCAACCAACTAATATTATGATTAGCCTAAAAAATATTCAAACCGAAGTTGATGCTAGCTATCTTTACAAGATTTTAGCTAATAACGAAAAAAATGCCAATGTTGCTTCGGTATTTCATCAAATGAGTGATATCGAGCACGGTCATGCGCTAGCATTTTTAGAGAGCAACAATTTATCATCGGCTGATTTCCCAAAACCGTCAACCCGTGCCAAAACGCTAAATCTCATTGGTCAAGTTTTAGGTTACGATTATGTTTTAGGCGTTTTACTCGATACCGAAAAGAGCATCTCATCATCTATTGCATTAGCTCGAAAAAAAACCAAAACGACTAGCTCAATATCGGATACAGCGCATGTTAAAATATTAAATAACATCCTTAATAACGATTATAAATTATCGGGTTCAAACCTAGCTCGCTTCGAAAAACGACATCGCTCGGTTGGAGGAAATGCTTTGCGTGCCGCCGTTTTGGGTGGAAATGATGGATTAGTATCTAATTTTAGTCTAATCATGGGAATAGCAGGTGCAACAAATAGTCAGCAACCAATAATGTTGGCTGGTATTGCAGGACTTTTAGCAGGTGCTTTGTCAATGGCACTTGGTGAATGGATTTCGGTAAAAAGCTCTCAGGAGTTGTATGAAAACCAAATGCAACTCGAAATGGAAGAATTAGAAACCAATCCCGAAGGTGAAGAAAAAGAGCTAGCACTAATTTATTTAGCAAAAGGAATTCCACAGGACAAAGCCAATGAAATGGCCAAAAACATCATGTCCAATAAAGAGCATGCTCACGAAGTATTAATAAAAGAAGAGCTGGGAATTAACAAAGAGGATTTGCAAGGTTCAGCAATGGAGGCTGCCATCACATCGTTTTTATTATTTAGTGTTGGAGCTATCATCCCCGTTATTCCATTTTTCTTTATTGGAGGAATTCATGCTATAATCATTAGCAGCACATTAAGTGCATGTGGATTGTTTCTTATTGGTGCATCCATCACCTTATTTACTGGCAAAAGCATTTGGCATTCGGGATTACGGCAAGTGGTATTTGGACTGGCTGCAGCAGCTATAACTTATGGAATTGGCACTTTAATAGGTATTTCAATAGGCAGCTAAATCAACTGATTCATGAAAAATAACATTTAATAACATACTAAATTATCCGAAATTGTGAATGTTTCACTATTTTTGATGTTAGTACATAAAAACACATAACAATGACACAAAAAAAGACATTTGGAGTAGGTATTGATTCGGATAAAAATACCGTAAACAATAAAAAACTCATTCAATACATTAATTTAAAACTAGCAGCTTTAGGTTTCCCTTATTATCAAGATGATCGTACAGATCAGTTTCTTGAGATTGCAACGCCATTACTCAAAAATTTCAAAGAAAAATCTCGATTGCTTTCTACTAATTTATCTCCCATTAGTACTCGCATTCAAAACTTCTTAAATGATTATTTAAGTGATGTTCTTGGAGATAAAAAAATAGGATTACCTGAAAACGATCTTATTTTAGATACACATGGTTTGGCTCGGATGATGTCCATCCCACCTAATGCAGATATTTACGATACAGATATAGTTAAATCATATCGTACAGCTCAAGGAATATTACACAATCCAAAGGAAGATAAAAGAACCACTAAAGGCGTATTTCATATTTGCGAAGGCGGTTTACCTGTACCTGACGATAAAAAAGCTGTACCCAAAGTAACCTATGCCCGCTTGCTCGAAGCCGCTTTAAACCCACCAGAGGAATTAATGCGTCTTCCATATACTGCAGGACAAGAAGAGAAAGCAAATTTATTTGTCAGCTTACTTCTTCGACCCATTGTAGTTCCCGAAGTTGCTGGAGTTACTAAGGAAAAATCTTTGGAAATACATTTTTATGCCCCAGGCAACTTAATTAGCAACCTCGATTTTGTTGAATCTATTTTTGGAAATGCAGGTGATCCTCATCTTCCAGAAAACGATGCTGCATTAAATGCTGATGAATGGACGGGACATACCGGCTGTGTTATTTTGGCTACTCACTTGATTCATTTAAAGAAAAAAGACTTAGGTCTGCCTCATTACGATCAAGCAACTGAAAGGCAGCGTCGTGAAGGTATGTGCTGGAAAAATGAAGATGAAAAATACAACGATGGTGGTGCATTTAAAATTACTGCTCGCGATGAACGAGGAGTTGTGGTTACCATTATTGCCGATAACTACTTTGGCTATTGTAAAAAAGAGGTGAAAACACTCATTAGCTATTCGGCCAACTTATATGGAATGTGCGAAGAAGAGCATGCTGGTGGCGCATTAGCGTTCCCAAGTTATGATTTAGGGGAAAGGTTTAGTCTCGATGACAGACTCCCTACCAATAACATGACATTCACCAACATAATAAATCTGTATAGTGATTTAATGGATCTTCAACCAGAAGGATATGGTATCGACAAAAAATACAACAATATAATTTATGTACCTGGTAATTCGCAGTTTAACTTATTTGAACAATCGGTAACTTGGACAGTTAATGACACGCTCCATAGTATAAAATTATTACCCTATCGCTATTATATTCTACCATCGGGGTATAAAATTCAAATGAAAAAACGCCTAAATGGGCATCATTGGCATTTAGTTGGAACCATTGCCGAAGGAACCCTTTGTCACAAACCATGTACCGTTTCAGGTGGAGGCAAATCTGAGATATCTAAATCCATTCAAGATGCTATGATTCAGGGAGCTGTTATTGTATCTGATTTGCAGAAAGATTTGGAATTGGTAGAAGAAATTATGCAGAGAGATTTTTCGAACCGATTTAAAATTAAGCCAGATTATAAAAAACCGCCTCGTAGTGTAATTGATCAAAATAGAACACTCGGTTCGGTTATCAAGTTGTTCACTCCAGCAGCGGAATATGCCGATGAATACAATCTTTGGTTACAATCAATTCCTCAACGAATCAAGGATTTAATATATATTATCAAACGCCGTTATCATAAAGAATTGGATTTACACTGGAGAGAATATTTTTCGGTTGATAAAATTAATGGAACTCCGGGAAATGAGCTTAAATTTCAAAAACGCAAACTCATTACCAATTATTTACGAGTTGGACACGACATGGATCAATCGTGGCGAATTTTTCAATTGCGTCAGGATTTTTATCCCGTGCAAAAAGTTCAAGTCGAAGATGATATCTCAGCATCAATCGTACTTAAAACCGATCAACTCTCTAATCTAAATCCGAATTACACAGCACCATCTGTTAAGCTGTTAACTAATTGCGAATCAAGATTATTCCAACGTCCTGATGACTGTGTTATAAAAGGATACGATAAACAAGGTGAAAAAGATCTATCAAGTCCAAATACCTTTCTTTCGAATTTCGAACCATTAACGCGTAGTCAAGTTTTAGAAATTAAAGAAGATTCGATTGGTTTTGACCATTACACTCAACCTGTAAAAGATTTAATTAACAACTTTCTAGAAAGCAATAAACCCGAATATATTGTAATTCCATCAGAACCTCGATTGGTAAATGGAAAACCATCTCAAAACCCAAGGTATTTGCAGGTTCGACCTGATTTGGTTAATCCTCTTGAAAAATACTTAGCTGAGACTTGTACTCGCATTTTCCGAAAAATCCCAATGAATATGCCTTTGTATTTGCCCGTAAATGCAGTACTTCCAGGAAGAAGAAACAATCCGGCAGATGCGAAGAATAATGTACCTCCTTTGGCAGTATATAATCCTATTCACTATCAGGAATTACCCGAATTATTCATCGATTTCATATGCAGTATAACAGGGAAATCACCCTCAACCACAGGTTTTGGTTCTGAGGGCGCATTAACCAAAGGCCCCTTCAATAATTTATTGGTTGCCACCGACTTAAACAACTCATTGCTCTCCTATATTTTAACTGGAGATGAACCTTTCTCATCTGCTGCTGGTTATGTTGGACCTTACTACAAAGTCGATCACGATGTTAGCCTATTAATGCCAGAGGTCATCTCTCGTATGTCTGTGAAAGAACGAAATCCAAAATACTTAATTGAAAATGGATATCTGGAAAAAATTGAAAACTACAATCATAATGGCGACCTAATCGAAGCAAGTCAGTTAGGTTTTCGAATTACTTTAAAATTTGTACACCACTTTCTTGGTCGCATCTTTAGTAATCCCGATGCTGTATTTTCGAACGATATGTTGCGTCCAGAACTTCAGGATCTAGAAGCATTCACTGCATCACTTAAAAACCTTTCCGTAACTCAAAAACGTGTTGCCGAAGGATTTATGAGGGATGGGACTTATGAAGCCTTATGCCCACCTCTTCAAGCATTGGTAAGTATAATGATTACCGGAATTTATAATGGTATGGATCGCCAAAATCCTGACTTCCGTTATTTATTTACTCGCGAATACGTTATTAACAGCCATTGGTATAAAGCCAGATTAGTAATCAAACAAAATCGCGACATTAAATTCTGGATGTCAAGTATTGACTACTTAGAAAAAATAATGAGCACCAAGAATTTCGATGTCACTTCTGAAAAATTAAATCTTAAGTTAAAACTTGATAATGCTAAAAAAGAATTAGCTAAGGTTCAATCATCCGAATATCTTACCGAACTATTTGGAACAATAGGTGCTGATCCTCTTGGTGTAACAACCGCAAAAGAATAAGCTTTCCGATTTTATTGGATTATAAACAAATTGAAAGGGCAGGGGAATTTTCCCCCTGCCCTTTCTCGCACTATCGTTCATGCCGATTTGCCTTAAAATATTAATCTTTTCATGGTTTAATACAAGTCTTTACAAACCCTGTTCTCAAGCCATTTCATGGCAAACACTTTTCGATAATTCTTCCTATCATCTTAGTGTTTGCAAGAACCTCAATCTTGTTGTAATTGGACTATACACGTCATGACATAATAAAAGGGTATTCAAATGAATACCCTTTTATATATAATATCAAACGATTTATTTAACCGTAAACTTCTGATTATTTATGCTTTGACCATCGCTAACCTTAACAATATAGAATCCTTTATTAAGAACACCATTAGTCATTAAGTTCATTTGCGATGCGTTTTCGATTGAACGGCTATAGAACAATTTGCCGTTGATGTCGAAAATTTCAACGTTTGCTTTTTCCAATTTGACACCAAAGTCAATGGTTAATTCACCATTTTGAGCCAATGGGTTAGGATAAACGCTGAGTTTCATGTTCGAAGACAATGCGATTTCAGCACTATTTATATTAGCCGATTTCAACACACCGTCAATCATAAAGTTGGTA
>JBBQUP010000075.1:0-17301 GCA_038212305.1 Bacteroidales bacterium | reverse complement strand
TACCCTCATGGCCTTCTCCTGCTCGCCGTTTCATCATAGCCTACGCGCTTTCGCTGCGCGAGTGGGGTTTGTCTAAAACAGTACAATCCAAACATACTAATCATGCTGAACGCTGCGAAGCATAAAAACAAAAAATTCCTTATCGGCGGAGTGCTGTTTGAGTGAAATTAATAATTAGGGTCTGCTGAAAAAGTTTTATTTCATTCTATTACAATTAAATAATTTGAATTTTATAGATCCAAATCCAATGGAAAAGAGAAAATATTACATAACCCATTGACTTATTAAATTATAATTCCCTGTCAGGGGATAAATATCAATAGAGAATTAATGCTGAGATAATTTTTTCCCCAAAGGGGATTAACCTAAATGCATGAATGTTAATGCCCTACGGGCAAAATAATCAATCGTACATGATTCTCTATTGATATTAATTCCCTACGGGAAAATTAGATAATAAAGCTGTTTGAGTTTTTCAGCAGCCCCCACGTAACTGTTTAAATTTAAATGAATACAGAGATAGGAAGAATAATAGATATTAGACAGATCGATAAGATATTTTAGATAATCCTGGAAGATGGACATTCTATTTTTATCTTCTTATCTTCTGCAATCTTCTGTAATATAGACATCTACAAAATTTAAACAGCTTCTAATATTAACATGGTTTCGAATGGCTTCTAGAAATCATCTTAATACTCAGCTTTTGATTTATTGACAGTAGCGGAATTTACACTTGCCGAATAGGCAGCAAAAAATCCATAAGCCCCATTACTGATATTTCCAGGTACATTTGCCGAAGGCCCCGAAAACAAAGGTGTTTTTGGCTGTGTTTCGGTCGCTACTGCTTGAAGATATCTAAAAAATGATTTTTCGATACTACACATTTCCAGCTTTACAATATCTCCAATTTTTAAATCTTCCTCAACCTTGGTTGCATCTAATGCATAAACCCATACACCACCAATTTGGTTGCCATTAAAAAACTTATCGTCGGCAGTGGAGTATTTCGAATATTGATCGGTTACCAAAGAATCGTTTTTATATACCTTAAACATATAGTAATTCTCAACGCTACCAGGCTCTTTGGCATAAAGCAGCACTTTCCATAAACTCCAATTTTTTTGATATCCAATACCCACAGATTCAATGCCCACAGATTTATTCAGATAACTTGATGCAGAATAACTTTCGTTAATACCGTCATTATCAACATCCACATTACTAATTGAAAGTGTGTAGTTACGTCCAGCAATGCCTCTAAAATTACTTGGTGGAAGATATACACCAGAGCCAGGATTAGTTTCAACTAGCAGAATTGGGTCAAACCCATCGTTGAGCGAAACGATGGCGTCACTTACCACTGGCATGGGCTCATTATCGAAATAATTACCACTTAAAGTTAGCTTAACAAAATTTCTTCCTAGTTGATCCGTTATGTTACCATCCACAACTAACCGGCGACTCGATCCATCGAGCTTAATACTCATATCTTCGGTACATCCAATCAGTAAAGTGGTTATAATAAAGAGAACCGCAATGGTATATTTTTGAATTGATATCATATCGTTAAAATTTAAAATTATAAGTCACTGAAGGAATATAAGTGAACAGATAAAGCTTTTCGGCTTTGGTTTTATACTTGTCATTTTCGTCCTGCACAAAATTTATAGCATAGGCATTGTGCCTCCCATAAGCATTGTATATCGAAAACACCCATTCGCCTTGCCAACGGCGCCCTGCTTTTTCTTTATTTCGCCAAGTACAGGCCAAATCCAATCGATGATAATCGGGCATGCGAGCCGCATTGCGTTCCGAATAAATGGGAATGATATTCCCTCCACTTTCAAATCGACCTATTGGAAAGGTAGTTGGTGATCCGGTATAGTATGCCCAATTAGCTGAAAGACTAACCCGTTTACTCATTTTATGACTCACCACTGCTGAAATATCGTTAGTATGATCGTAAGGCGACAAATACCAATTTCCATGACTAATCGGTTCAATTTTTCGTTTCGATTCAGATAAGGTATAACTCACCCAACCGTTCCAGTTTCCAACATCGTAACGACACATAAACTCGGCTCCCATAGCATAGGCTTTACCATAGCGCAATTCTCCTTCAATTTTATCGTTAAGCAATAAATTAGCATAATCTTTAAAGTCGATGGCATTCTGCATTTTTTTATAATAAAGCTCAACAGATAATTCCAAACGGTTCCGATTTAGGTTTTTAAACATTCCTATTGATACCTGATCGGACAATTGAGGCTTAACATTGGGTGATGAGTAAAACCAAATATCCAACGGAGTTGAAGCGGTAGAGTTAGTTGCTAAATGTATGTATTGAGCTGTTCGGGAATAACTTCCTTTTATTGACATGGATGGATTCAATAAATAGGTGATTCCAAACCGCGGCTCTAAATTCCAATAGGTGTGATAAACTTCCTTTTTATCATAGACTACCGAATCAGCCAAATTATAATTACTGTCGAAGAGATACTGAGTTGCCTTACCCAAATTTTGAAAAACACTGGCTCTCAACCCATACCGAACATTTAACCTTGGCGTAACTTTTTGAGTGTTCTCGAGATAAACAGCATGTTCGACTGAGTAACCCGATCGCACCTTAACCTCGTTATATATTGAAGCATCGCTTGTACCACTCGCCTTTCCAGGCATATTGGTATGATAAATGGTTTGTCCCCCAAACGTAATGGAGTGATTGTTGTTGGGATAATAATTAAAATCAGCTTTTAAACTGTAATCTGTCATAGTTGATTTCCATTCAAAGCCATCGGCATCTTTGGCGTTAGTCCCCAAATAATAATCGTAATTACTGGATATGGCCGATATATTCATAAACAGCTTAGGATTAAATACATGATTCCATCGGCCTGTAAAGGTTTGATTCCCATAATCCATGTTCGAAAAATTATTATTAAACACATCGCGTCCAAAATAACCACTTAAATACAATCGATCTTTATCGGAAAAAGTGTGACTAATCTTAGCATTGAAATCGTAAAAATAGAGACTGCTATTTTTTGCCCCTTCATCCGAGGACAATGGCAAAAACAGATCGGCATATGTTCGACGCCCACTGGCAACAAAGGTTGTTTTCTCATTAAACACAGGCCCTTCAAGTGTTAATCGCGACGATAATAGACCAATTCCGCCAGTAGCTGTAAAATGTTTCGAATTTCCATCTTTCATTCGAATATCTAGTAATGATGCCAAACGACCTCCGCTTCGTGCTGGAATATCACCCTTATACAACTTCACATCTTTTATCGCATCGTTGTTAAAAACCGAAAAGAAACCTAACAAATGCCCCGCGTTATAAACAATGGCCTCGTCCAGTAAAATTAAGTTCTGATCGGGATTTCCTCCACGCACACTAAACCCACTCGAACCTTCGGCAGCCGCCTGAACACCTGGTAAAAGCTGAATCACTTTTATGGGATCTATTTCGCCTAAAAATGCCGGTACCTCTTTAATGGTTTTGCTTTGAAGTTTCTCGACGCCCATTTGTGGAGCTTCCACATGCGATGCTGGCCCATCGGCTTTAACTACTACCTCGCTTAAACTGGTATTTTCAGGTGTTAGTACCACATTAAATGACGCATCATCTTTCAACGACACTTGTTGAACCAAATTCTGATACCCTAAATATGAAAAAATTACTTGATAATCGCCCAAAGGAGCAGAAACACTATAAAATCCATACAAGTTAGTGATTCCACCA
This sequence comes from Bacteroidales bacterium, assembly GCA_038212305.1. Taxonomy (GTDB): domain Bacteria; phylum Bacteroidota; class Bacteroidia; order Bacteroidales; family Marinilabiliaceae; genus JBBQUP01. The sequence continues at coordinate 13,553 of JBBQUP010000075.1, read as the reverse complement.
GTTTTTAATTCTTGAATATAAACAGTGGCTCCTATAAGCACTTCACCGGTTTGACCATCTTTAACATACCCACTTAATACTGGTTGTCGATTAGTTTCAGGAAGATTTTTTTCGGCTTGTAACCAATTTGGGAAAATTAATAATCCTATCAAGACAATTAAATAAAATTTCGACATCATAAATTAGTTGTAGGTTTAATCTATATAAAATTGCAACATTAATAATTACAACAAATGACCCATAATAAATTGAAAGGTTGCACTAAATTTTGACACCTACGATATTTTAACATTATTTAATAACCTTTTTTACATAAAATAAAATAGCCACCGATAAAAACCGATGGCTATTAAATGAAATAACCTAAGATTTAGTCGGTACTGATTCCTGTTCTGGATAAATCGGCGGCAATCTTAACCAATCGGCATAACTCGGCCCGATAACCATCCTCATCATTTCCTCGTGAAGCATTTGCCATCTTCGAAATTTCACTGTAATCGATAGCTGAAGCATACGCCGAATTTGAAAGCTTCATTCCAAATGCAGCTACTGATGATGCAAATCGAAAATCGGAAGAAGCATCTGCAAACCTTTGATCATTTCCTAACACAGGTATTTCCATGAGTTTGCTTTTCGAACCCGATGGCTCTTTGTATCTAAGTTTACATGTTAACCATTCCTGAGAATTTGATGAAATATCATTTTTAGACTGATACTTAAGGTTATCCGTTTTTCCCAAATACTTTTTCGCATCTCGAGCAGTTACAGGTACTAGTTCGTAAAGAGCAGTAACAACATGCCCAGCTCCCATCTCACCTGCATCCTTTTTATCATCATTAAAATCTTCGTTATTCAACAATCGATTCTCGTAACCAATTAATCGATAAGCAGCAACTTTTGCGGGATTAAACTCCAATTGAAACTTCACATCTTTTGCAATAGTAAAAAGCGTTCCGCCAAATTCGGAGATCAACATTTTTTGAGCTTCCTGCAAATTATCGATGTAACCATAGTTTCCGTTGCCCTTATTAGCAATCGTCTCCAGTTTACTATCCTTGTAATTACCCATGCCAAAACCTAATACAGTCATAAAAACACCCGAATCACGACCGTCTTCAACCATTCGTTGCATATCACCATCAGAACTGGCACCCACATTAAAATCACCATCGGTAGCGAGAATAATACGATTATTACCTCCTTTAATAAAACTATCAGAAGCCAGTTTATAGGCGAGCTTCAATCCAGCACCCCCAGCTGTTGAACCTCCTGCTTCCAAACGATTTAGTGCATCCAATATTTTAGTTCGTTGATTTCCAGATGTAGGCTCTAAAACCACACCCGCAGCTCCGGCATATACAACCATAGCCACTCGATCATTTGGTCGGAGCTGATTGACTAATAGATTAAGTGACGCTTTTAGCAATGGCAACTTATTGGCAGAATTCATCGAGCCCGACACATCGATTAAAAACACAAGATTCGAAGCCGGAAGATTTTCCTTTTCTATCTCTTTGCCTTTCAGCGCAATTTTTAAAAGTCGGTGTTCCGGTGCCCATGGACAAACAGCCATTTCGTGATTCACAACAAATGGATCATCGCCCACTGGATTTTGATAATCGTAGGCAAAATAGTTAATCATCTCTTCAACCCTTACAGCATCGGGAGGTGGCAACTGTCCGCCATTTAAAAACCGCCTTACGTTGGTGTACGATGCACGATCTACGTCAATCGAAAAAGTCGATAACGCTTGACTCTGAACATCTTTAAAGCCATTCTCGTTGTTTTTAGTATAGCTCTCAGTATTAAAATCTTCTCGCTCGTACTTAGGCGCACTTGCATAATATGGTTTTGATTTATCAGTTGGCATACCAGAGGAAATAGCTCCTGTGAGACATGATTTGCGCTGAGTTCCATAACCAACAACAACTACTTCCTCCATGTTCTGAGCATCAGGTTGCAACTCAATTATAACCGAATCTTTTTGCCATATTGACACTTTTTGAGCCAAATAACCAATAAATGTGAATACCAATGTTTTATCAGTCGAACTAACTCTAATTGAGAATTTTCCATCCATATCAGTTATCTTGCCATTTGATGATTTTTCGACCATTACACATGCACCAGGCAAAGGTTGTTTGCTTTCATCGTAAACAATTCCAGCTATTGTTCGAGAAGTTTGAGCATTTATGGATACTGAAATCAGCACAAAACTGAACAAAACCATTGCTCCAAAAAAATGATTAGTCAGCCAATTGCATAATCTACTATCATTTGCAATTGAAATAAATAAATTTTTAAATCGTTTCATATCTATAAGTTTTAATGGTTGCTTTCTCATAAGATGCACACGAATTAAAAATTCCATAAAAAAAAATGCTAATTTTATTTTTTCAACACGATGCATGACTTTTAATACAAAAAACTCAAAAACCGATTCTGAACTTCTATCTCTTTTTATAGCAGATGGTGACCTTGATGCCGTAGGAATTCTTTTTAAACGATACATGCACCTTACTTATGGCGTGGCATTAAAATACCTTAAAAACAGCGATGATGCTAAAGAAGCGACAATGGCCGTTTTCGAGAAAATAATTTCGGATTTGCCCACAACGCCTATTCGAGAGTTTAAACCTTGGCTATATGTAGTTACCAAAAACCATTGTTTGATGGCTTTACGAAAACAAAAATCAATTAACAAGCATGAAAAAAATTGGGAAGATAATCCCGATTTAATTATGGAATCTGATACTACTTTGCATCCTTTAGACAGCGATGAAGGTCAACAGCTATCAATTGCTTTATCCGAGTGTATTACCAAACTTAAAAAAGACCAACGCATTTGCATCGAGTTATTTTATATTCAAAACCATTGTTATCAGCAAATTGCAGATAAATTAAACACGAATTTAAATAAAATAAAAAGCTACATACAAAACGGTAAACGAAACCTAAAAATCTGTCTCGAAAGCAATACCGAAACATCATTGTATCAATAACCATGGAAAAACGTCATTCACATAAAAAAGATTTGTCGCAACAAGATTTTCTCGATTACCTATCGGGAAAGCTCTCACATGCTGATATGAATCTGTTGGAACGACAACTCATGCGCGATGATTTTGATAGCGAAGCCATGGACGGTTTATCGACTTTAAATGCAGACGAATTGGAAACCGACCTCAACGATCTTTCAAATAGACTCAAACGCAATAAAAATCGAAGAGTATTAACTGTTTTTTTACGTATTGCAGCTATAATTGCATTAGTTATGATTCCCTCGATGTTGGTTTGGATTTTAATTACCGATCCCATACAAAAAACTTTGGTAGCTGACAAGATTGAAACAGACTCAGCAGAAATAAACTTACTTGATGAGCCAATAAACATGCCTGATACGAATAAAGCAAGCGAAAACGCAGAGGCAAAACAATTAGCTCGATTAAAACTAAATAATACCATTGAAGCAAAAGTAAGCGACAAACCTATAATCGCACAACTAAAAGAAATTCGATTAGATAAAACGAATGAAATAATTCATTTCGAAGATGAAGAATCAAAAGAAATCACTATCGCAATGGCGCCATCGCAATCAGCAACAACCGATTCAGCCAATAATATCACAATTAACCCACAACAATTGACACTCAACGGAGTGGTTGTAGTGGGTTCTGGAACACAGAAAAAAGCATCAGTTGCTGGTGCTGTAAGTCGTGTTGAAATGGACACACCTACAAATGAATATTCCAATCCAACACCTGTAATGGGAATGGCTAAATACATTCAATGGATTGAGGAAAACCTTGCTTATCCAAACAATGGAACAGGAAAAAAGGAGGTTGTTGTATTAAAACTAACCATATCAATTTATGGTAAAATCAACAACGTCGAAATTATTAAATCACCATCAGATGATTATACTAACGAAGTTAAACGTGTATTAAAAGATAGTCCTGCATGGAATTCTGCCACAACAAACAATACTAAAATTGAGGCAACACATATAATTCAAGTTTCGTTTAATCCTTAAAACCATCAATGTTTGCGACAAAAATAAAAGGTGGCATAATTTATGTTTTCTAACCGATCAATTCACTTAATAAAACAACTCAACCATGAAAAAAAGCATTCTAATTTCAGCATTGGCATTAACACTACTTTTTAGCAGTGCCATAGCGCAAGATCGCATAGCTTTAGGCTTAAAATTAGGCTATACCTCAACGCAATACACAACAAATAACTTAACCAAACCGCTATCCCCAACTTTCGATGGCGTTAGAAATGATGCCCGAAATGGCTATTTAATTGGAGCTTATGGTCGAATTAAACTCTTTGGCAATGTTTCGTTTCAACCCGAAATGTATTTTGCTAAAAAGAGCGGATTGGCAAAATACACGCTCGGCAATGTGAGCCTAGGAGATCAAAACATTGATATTTATACTTGGGATATTCCTTTATTGGCAAACCTTACCATTCTAGACTTAAAACTGGCTAAAATATATGGTATAACAGGCCCAGTAGTATCATTTGTTTCTAAAAACGGAACTAACGTATCACTTCCAACCATTAGCGGAAAAGATGATGTAACAAAAGCCAACTGGGGCTACCAACTAGGCGCAGGTTTGCAGGTTTGGAAACTAACTTTAGATGCCCGATACGAATGGGGATTGAACAATATTTCAAACGGCCTTTCGAATGTCGATTTCGAACGCAAAGGCAATATGCTTACCATTGGTTTGGGATATCGCTTATTTGGAATATAATCAATATTGTGTCAACATTATAAAAGGCTGGTTAATTCTGGCCTTTTTTAATGCAAAAATTGGAAGTAGCCTAATGTCATGATTAAAAAATCACAATGGGCTGTTTCAACCTATCGCAATTGTCGGAGAATTGAATATCTTTGCATTCGCTGAAATAAGTTTCAAAACTGATTAGTTAACATTTGTGAATGAAGCACATTCGTAATTTTTGCATCATAGCCCATATCGATCATGGGAAAAGTACGTTGGCCGACCGATTATTGGAATATACCAAAACGGTTGAAGGGAAAGATATGCACGCTCAGGTATTAGACGACATGGACTTGGAGCGCGAACGTGGCATAACTATTAAGAGTCATGCCATACAAATGAATTATGAATTAGACGGTCAAAAATACTTACTAAACCTAATTGATACCCCTGGACACGTTGATTTTTCGTATGAAGTATCGCGATCCATTGCTGCCTGCGAGGGAGCTTTGTTAATTGTTGATGCATCTCAAGGCATTCAGGCGCAAACTATCTCGAACCTATATCAGGCCATCGATCACGATTTGCATATTATTCCAATCCTTAACAAAATGGATTTGGACAATGCTATGCCCGAAGAGGTTGAAGACCAAATTATTGATTTAGTAGGTTGTAAACGAACCGATATTATTAGAGCCAGCGGAAAAACTGGAATGGGTGTTTACGATATTCTTGAAGCCATCGTTCGTCAAGTTCCTGAACCAGCTGGAGATCCAGAAGCTCCCTTGCAGTGCTTAATATTCGATTCGGTATTTAACTCGTTTCGAGGTATTATTGCCTACTTTAAAATAATTAATGGCACCATTAGTAAAGGTGATCTAGTAAAATTTGTTGCCACCAATAAAGAGTATCATGCCGATGAAGTGGGCGTTCTAAAACTGACACTTGATCCCAAGCAAACACTCGGGACAGGCTCTGTGGGCTATATCATTTCGGGTATAAAATCGAGTAAAGAGGTTAAAGTTGGAGATACCATAACTCATGTAAAACGTCCATGTGCCAAAGCCATTGAAGGTTTCGAAGAGGTTAAACCCATGGTATTTGCAGGCGTTTATCCTATAGATGCCGAAGATTATGAAGACCTACGCACCTCAATGGAGAAACTACAACTCAACGATGCATCACTTACTTTTCAGCCCGAATCTTCGGCCGCTTTAGGATTTGGTTTTCGTTGCGGATTTTTAGGATTGCTCCACATGGAAATCATACAGGAACGTCTTGACCGCGAATTCGACATGAGCGTTATTACCACCGTTCCCAACGTACCATATAAAGCTTACACTAAAAAAGGCGAACTCATTGATGTGCACATGCCATCGATGTTACCTGAACCTACCATTCTCGAAAAAGTTGAAGAACCTTATATTCGTGCGCAAGTCATCACAAAAACCGATTATTTGGGTAATATCATGACATTATGCTTAGGTAAAAGAGGTGAACTTATCCGTCAGCATTTCTTAACCGGCGACCGGGTTGAAATTGACTTTGATATGCCTATGGCTGAGATTGTGTTTGATTTCTACGATAAGCTAAAAAGTATTTCGCGTGGATATGCCTCATTCGATTATCACGTCATTGGCTTTCGAGAATCGCGTTTAGCAAAACTCGATATATTATTAAACAGCGAAGTGGTTGATGCTTTATCCACACTTACTCATGTTGACAATGCCCAATCGTTTGGTCGAAGGATGTGCGAAAAGCTAAAAGAGCTTATTCCTCGTCAGCAATTCGATATTGCAATCCAAGCGGCCATTGGAGCAAAAATTATTTCGCGCGAAACCATAAAAGCACTTCGTAAAGATGTAACAGCCAAATGTTATGGTGGGGACATTAGTCGAAAACGGAAACTTTTAGAGAAACAGAAAAAAGGTAAAAAGAAGATTAAACAAATTGGAAACGTTGAAGTGCCACAAAAAGCATTTTTAGCTGTTTTAAAATTAGATTGAGTTCATATTAGGATACAATAAAGGCGCTTCGAGCGCCTTTATTGTATCCTAATATATGGTTGTATTACATAACCAATTTGTAACCTTTACCATGAACATTTATAATTTCAATCGAAGGCTCATCCTTCAAATGCTTACGCAGTTTGGTGATGTATACATCCATGCTTCGAGCATTAAAATAATTATCATCCACCCAAATAGTTTTTAATGCAAAATTGCGCTCTAAAACTTTATTGGCATTGTTACACAGCAATTTTAACAACTCCGATTCTTTAGTTGTCAGCTTAATCATTTTATCGCCGTCAATCAATTGTTGTTTTTGGGTATCAAATTTAAATTTACCTAACTGAAATACATCCTGAATGTTACCTCCTCCTTTAGTTCTGCGCAAAATAGCTTCTAAACGGAATAATAACTCCTCCATGCTAAAAGGTTTAGTAATGTAATCGTCAGCTCCAATCTTAAAACCGGCAAAAACATCCTCTTTCATTGATTTGGCTGTCAGGAAGATGATGGGAACTTCGGCATTGATCATGCGAATTTCTTTCGCTAAAGTAAAACCGTCCTTTTTAGGCATCATCACATCAAAAATACAGATATCGTATTTTTTATTCATAAAGGCATTATACCCGGCCTCACCATCAGGCAATAAATCAGTTTCATATCCTTTAGCAATCAGATACTCACGTAATAACATACCAAGGTTCTCGTCGTCCTCGGTTAGGAGTATTTTAAATTCTTTTTCCATTCTTTGATGTTTTTTAGAGGTAAGAATATTTCAAATTTGGTTCCTACATGTAATTCACTTTCAGCGGTAATTTTTCCATTATGATCTTCAACAATCTTTTTCACATATGCCAAGCCCAATCCAAAACCTTTCACATTATGTAAATTTCCTGTTGGCACGCGATAAAACTTCTCAAAAATACGTTTTAAATTCTCTTTTGAGATTCCTAATCCATTATCTTTTATTGAAATAACAACTCCATTTTCACGATTCCAAGTTTTAACATGCAAAATCGGAGCTCCCTTTCGATATTTCACCGCATTATCAAGCAAGTTATAAATAACATTTGTAAAATGCACTTCATCAACATAAACAATGCTATTTTTTGCTTCTAAACGCTCAATTATTTTTCCTTCTTTATTCTCAACTTTAAGTCTGAAATTATTGGATACAGTCCGAATCAAGTCGTTTATATCCATCTTTTTAAATTTCAGACCCGCTTTCCCTTTTTCAAATATAGCCATTTGTAGGACTTTTTCAACCTGATAGCTTAATCTTTTACTCTCATCATGTATCACATTTGAAATATGTTGAAGCGTAATTGGGGTTTTCGACACTGTAGGATCCTTCAGCATTTGCGATGCCAGCGATATAGTAGAGATGGGTGTTTTAAACTCATGAGTCATGTTATTAATAAAATCATTTTTAATAACATCCACTTTACGTTGCCTAATAATTATTGAGATGGTATATATTGATGAAAGAATCATAATCAAGGTGAATAAGGCTGTAGGAACAACCATCTCCATCGATTCCATTATATAATTGGGTCTTTCAGGAAAGTATAATGCCAAATGATTGGCTGTTGGGTGTAAATCCTTGGGGAAAAAATACTTTTGATATAAGACATTGGCTCTATCCACACTAAAGCCTACAGTGGCTAATTTCGCCTCGTTTCGGCTATTAAACACTCCGAATTCAAACGGCAAAACAATGCCTCTCTCCTGAAAAGCATTCATTAAGTAGGCATCTAATTTTTCGCGATCAATTCGTTCCTCGATAGGTAAATCGGGAAATAAAGCTTTCCAAAATGCTTCACTTTTACCAGTTACTCGTGTTTTAATTTCATTTTGAATCGTTGTCATGGCACTCGATAAAGGGTCGAATCGACCAATTGACATATACATAGGATCGCTTTTTACGCTAAAAACCAACGAATCGTTGGAGTAAGCATACATCTTTGTATTAATATTTGTACCACTAAAGCTTAAGTTAAATGATATATTAAAATCATCGAATTGAGAGCTTTTGCCTCTAAAATACTTATTCTCTCGTCGTAAATGTGCTGGAATGCTTTGGTTTGGGTTCGAAAACTGACTTCGCAACATATTAGTTTCATCCGTTTCAAGACGAGTAATAACCATATCCATTGCCTGACGCACCAATTGATCGAAGTTCTCTTCTTTTAGTTTTGATGCATTCAAAATCCAAAGCGTTTGAAGATAAACCAACCCAATTAACGAAAAAGTAATAACAATGATTAATACAACAATAAACCTCTTGCTCATAATGCAAATTTAACTATCTGATCGACAGAATAATTGTTTTAACAATAATTAACCTGCTGCGCAACTCAAGAATGATGAAATAGGATCAATTCCTTTCAAAAACCATCTGAAAATGTCGACAATCCCAATTTAGATAATCGTTCTAAGGCCATTTTAGAGACCAATTGTTGTGCAGATTTTTTCGACTTCGCATTGGCATCACCATAATATAGTCTACCAACATAAACCTGCGAACAAAAGTTCATGGTTTTATCACCACCTTCTTGACTAATAGTAAAGAATTCGATTGAGGATCTATTTTTTTGTCCCCATTCTATTAGTATGGATTTAAAATTGGTATCGAGCGATGCAATTTGAGATATATCAAAATGAGGATGAATAATTTTATTAAGAATAAAGCTTTTGGCCACATCGTAACCTTTATCTAAATAAACTGCACCGACTAAAGCTTCAACAGCATCGCCTAAAATGTGGGTTCCACCCAATTCTATTTGAGGCTGAACAATTATTACACTCCCTAAATTCATTTGCAATCCCACTTTATTTAGCAAAGTGCGATTGACCACTCTTGACCTCATTTTGGTTAAAGCACCTTCGTCTTTTTCGGGATATCGGTTAAAGAATTCATGAGCCACCACTGCGCCTAAAACGGCATCACCTAAAAACTCAAGTCGCTCATTACTTAATATTAGCCCCTCCGATGATAGTTTGTGTGATGATTTATGCAACAAAGCAAGCTCATACAAGCCAATTGTACGTGGAACAATGCCTGTTATATTGTATATAATACAAGAAAACTTTTCCCTCCGAAGAGAGAAAAGTTTTAATAGTTTATTGTAAATATTAATCACAAAATCATTTCATCTTTTTAAACAATGCCGATGCGTTGTGTCCGCCAAATCCAAAGGTATTTGACAAAGCCACATTCACTTCGCGTTTTTGAGCCTTTCCAAAAGTAAGATTTAATTTTGGATCAATGTCGGGATCCAGCTCAAACTGATTAATTGTTGGAGGAACAATGCTATTTTTAATCGCCAAAATACAAGCAATCGACTCAATAACACCGGCAGCTCCTAGTAAATGACCAGTCATTGATTTAGTTGAACTAACATTTAATTTATAAGCATGCTCACCAAAAACGCCTTTAATAGCTTTTAATTCAGCAACATCACCCAATGGTGTGGATGTTCCATGAACATTAATATAATCAACGTCTGTGGGAAGTGTATCATTGTCTTCCAATGCAGCTTTCATTACGTTTATAGCTCCTAAACCCTCTGGATGAGGCGCAGTTAAATGATAAGCATCGGCAGTCATGCCTGCACCAATCATTTCGCAATAAATTTTAGCTCCACGTTTAACAGCATGTTCATACTCTTCAAGAATAATGGCTCCACCACCTTCACCCATCACAAAACCATCGCGGTCTTTATCAAATGGGCGTGATGCGGTCGCATAGTCATCGTTTCTTGTAGAAAGTGCTTGTAATGCATTAAAACCGGCAATGCCAGCCTCATTAATTGCAGCTTCAGAACCACCTGCAACAAATATGTTAGCCTTACCTAAGCGAATTAAATTATAGGCATCAGCAATAGCATTTGTAGAAGAGGCACACGCTGCAATTGTTGCAAAATTTGGACCTCTAAATCCATATTTTATAGAGATATGCCCTGCAGCAATATCAGCAATCATTTTTGGAATAAAGAAGGGATTAAAACGTGGAATACATCCACCTTCAACGTACCCTCTAATTTCTTCTTGGAAAGTGTAAATTCCGCCAATACCGGCACCCCAAATCACACCAACTCTATCACAATCAACTTGTTGCGGATCAATACCCGAGTCTAGAATTGCCTGCTCAGCTGCAACCATGGCAAACTGAGCAAACAAATCAAGTTTTTTAACCTCCTTCCGGTCAAAAAAGTCGGTAGGATTATAGTTTTTAACCTCGCAAGCAAACTTGGTTTTGAAGTTGGTGGTGTCAAAATGAGTGATAGGTGCTGCACCGCTTACTCCATTGATTAGGTTATCCCATAATTCATTTACAGAATTACCAAGGGGCGTAATGGCTCCAAGCCCCGTAACAACTACTCTTTTTAACTCCATAACTACGATTAACGTTCCTACTCTTTTTTCTTTTTACTTGGCATTCTCAGAAATATAAGTGATTGCATCACCTACTGTTCCAATTTTTTCTGCCTGATCATCAGGAATGGCAATGTTGAACTCCTTTTCGAACTCCATAATCAGTTCTACTGTGTCAAGAGAGTCAGCACCCAAATCGTTGGTGAAGCTAGCTTCTGGTGTAACTTCAGTTTCGTCAACTCCTAACTTGTCTACGATTATTGCTTTTACTCTTGATGCAACGTCTGACATAGCTTTACGTTTTAAGTTAATACTAAATGTTTTTAATAATCTTGCAAAGAAAGAAATTTACTGATAATAATTCAAATATATAGGGAAAGAAAATTTTCGATCCCCTCGATTTTTCTAAATTTGCGTTTGCAAAGATATACTTTTTTATAAAACTCAAATCCGATAATGAAGAATATAATCATACTTGCCTCTGGATCGGGCTCTAATGCCGAAAATATAATTAATTTCATCGAAAAGGATAAAACAGCATTCGTTTCTTGTGTTTTATGCAACAACCCTAATGCCTTTGTTATTCAACGAGCTCAAAAACTGAGAGTTCCAGTGCATTTATTTACAAAAGAAGAATTTGTAAATGGATCAGTTTTAGGATTTATGAAAGGATTACACCCCGATTTAATTGTACTAGCCGGATTTTTATGGCTAATTCCACAACCAATTATCCAAGAATACCCCAATCGAATTATAAATATTCATCCGGCTTTACTGCCAAAGTACGGTGGTAAAGGCATGTATGGTCAACGGGTTCATCAGTCGGTTATCGATAATCATGAATCATCATCAGGCATAACAATTCATTTTGTAAACGAGCATTACGATGATGGAGCAATTATTTTTCAAGCACAATGCTCAGTAGAGCCTAATGATAATGCCGACAATGTTGCAGAAAAAGTTCATGAACTCGAATATGCTCATTTCCCAATAGTTATTAAAAACATATTAGATTCGATACAATAAACACCTCTATTTTAAAGGGTTGAACTAAGGATTAAGAAACAAGATATGTTCTCAAACATCATAATACGCTTACTCACTCACAAACAACACATTACAACACTAAAATTAATTGTTTAAAGCTCCATTAATAATTATATTGAGAAAAGTTTTAAAATGATAAATGGAATGTGATTATATTAGAAAAAAATACTCATGACAACATTACTTGATACCACGTATTTATTTGATAAACTCGAAATAGAGTATCCTCCAGTTGGTATTTATGATGCACCAGCTGATTCGGAATTCAACCCAACAATACAACCCATCCCTCAAAAACACACCTGCATATTTGCTTATTTTAATGCGTGGAAACGTGGTCAAACATTACAATTAACCAGCACCAATTATAGCTGTAGAGGTTGCGGACATTGGTTATTTGGAAAAGAAACACGCGATCGCAAATCGATGGTTGAAATTATTACCCAAGACGAAGGACTTAAATGCTCGAAAGAGATAACTAACCGATGGCTTGATTATTCGACACCCTATAAGCCAAAGTACAAAACACTTTTTATAGGTCCTTTAAAATCATCGATGGATAACTATCTGAAAACAATCACTCTGTTTGTTAATCCCGACCAATTAAGTGCATTAATTGTTGCTGCAAATTATCACCATCAACCAGAATTACCCAATCCGGTTTCCATCCCTTTTGGATCGGGTTGCATGCAGATACTTACGATACTAGACACCTTTGAAGAACCTCATGCAATAGTTGGCAGCACCGATTTAGCTATGCGCATGTATTTTCCACCTAACATTTTAGCTTTCACCATGAATAAAGCTATGTTCGAACGGATTTGCTCAATAAAAGAGAATAGTTTTTTTGAGAAACCAATTTTTACTGATCTAAAACAACAGAGAGAAAAATAGATGAGTTTTAAGCAATCAACTCACAATCAACTTATTGCATTACCAAACAACCTTTATTTAATGAAACAAACCTGCATACATTAAAAAACGAGAAAATACTTGTACTTATTACTGCTATTGAATTTCATTTTCCCTTATGGAATCATTTTATAGTCAGGAAGAATTTTTTGGCGATAACAACGGATTATCAATTACGCACCTTGAAGGGTTAAAGTTTGATGCGAAAGCTACTGGGTTAAGTGTATATTTTAAAAAGGAATTTGCAATTGGCCTAGACCTGCAGGAGTCAGAAGTCGGAACCATTCCTACTGCATCCGTATTATTTTGTCCCGACTGGAATTATAAATCAAGGTTCAGACATCCAAGACCTATGCCTGATAATCAATATTTAACAGAACAATTGCCGTAAAGTAATAATCCTTACCTTAGCGGTCATGGGACAACTATTACTACCAATATTTCCAAGCGATACCCGAATGATCACTCTGAC
>JBBQUP010000074.1:0-17316 GCA_038212305.1 Bacteroidales bacterium | reverse complement strand
ATTGTACAACAATACATTGATGCTCGAACGATTTATGTGCAGGTTTGCTATTAATCCAAACACTGCTAAAAATCAAAAAATTGTCAAAGAACTATTGGAATACGGCAAAATTGCCGCTTAAAATCTAACGGACTATTGAATTAAACAACTTGGTTTATAATAGATGCTAAATGCGAGGGTAAAGAGAAATAACACACAAACCCTTGACTTATTACATTTTAAATCCATTAGTTGGGGGTTGATCTAAAAACGTGAATGTTAATGCCCTCCAGCAAAATAATCAATCGTCCTTGATTCTCTATTGATATTAATTTCCTCGTATGAGAAAAACACTAAAAGCTGCTTAAGATTTTCAACAGTGTCTATTAGCTCAAAACTTATAACTAAAGGCTAAACTCAAATTCTCTTTATATTGTAATTTACCCGATTCGTTTTCGTAATATCTAAAATAATTATATAAACGCGCCGATAGATATTTATTAATCCTAAAATCAGTTATAAGCTCCCAATTCATTTGAGTTTGAGGTATTGGATCGAGATAACCGTAAAAATATTCAATGGTAGACATTATTGACACTTCTTCACTAATTTTCCATCGCAAAAAATTATTCAACGACAAACCCGATTTTGTTATCGAGCGCTTATCATTTGCAATTGAGTATTTCGTTTGATCAATATTAACGGTATCTAAAACCATGGTGATTTTGGCTGTGATTGGAGAAAGCAACAATGTAAAATCCTTACTCTGTTTATAATCCATACCAATTGCAAAAGTAAGATAGGCCGGCGACATGAAACCAGACAAGATTTTTTCTCTGATCTTAGTGTCTCGTCCATAAAAAAACTGCGTTTTAAAATCAAATAGCGAACTATAGTACCATTTTTCGGAAGCATTCAAACCAAATTTCGAATTCAGCTCAATTAAATCGTCGCTAATTCGCGATTTATCGGATTCGGAAGTAACAAATCCTAATTTATGCGTGGCTTTATTATCCCAAGCCATTTTATGTTTCTTAAAATTAGCAAATACTCTAAAATCACTGAGTAACGACACTGAATTTTCACCACCCTTTACCCAATTTGAGAAAAAGATTTGAGAAAATTGTAATGTTTCAACTCCACCGTATCTCCAATAATATATTGTTTCAACAGGTTTTTTAAGCCGCTTGATGGCTTCCATGTTGTCAAGATGAAAAATATCATGAGCTGTTTTTGTGTTTAACAATACTCCTTCAACAATGAGTTTATTTGGAGATTCAATTTTGTTCCATTGATACTTTACCAACGACGGATTGTAAATAAGCAGCGAATCATTGAGACGATCGTAAAACATCTCTTTTCCGTAACATTGAAACGGATAAAATAATTGGTTTTCTTTAGTTATTCGATCCACTATCGTTTCAGAGAAAAGATAATTTGACAAATACTCCGATTTATATCCAATGGAGTTATATTTTGGCAAATGATACATTAAATCGAAAAAGCGAATTGCCGGTTTTCGATTCTCTATCCAACACAACGAATCGATATTAACTAATTGAATGTTGTAATTGAAATTTCTAGGAATATTCAAAAACACCTCAGGAAATGCTGTAGGCATAAATCTTATCGTATCTTGTAACGTATCACTCACCACCAATCTTTCATTCTCAAATTGATCTTGGTTTTGAGACCAACCATATGAAATTGAAATACAATAATAAAAGCAAACACACATACTAATTTTTAGTATTTTCTTACCCATTTCACTAACTAATAATTTAACAATTGGATTATAATAAAAATCAAATTAAGCTAATATTCACCAGTGAACCAAAGCAATATTAGCATTCGTTTTAAAAAACAACTAAAAACTGCTAATACCTTATAAAAATCATTCCATTTAGCATTATCAACGCTTAAATTTATAAAATCAAAAGATTAGCGTTATGTGCTTTGTTTATGTTATTATTATGAGATTGCCTTGCACAAAACTATTTGTGGGATACTTAAATATAAAAAGGCGAGACGAGTTTGGTTGCAAGTAGTAAAATGAAAACTATTACTATAAATTTCATTTTACTGAATTGATTTACTGCAACAAACTTAATTAAAAACGCATAACAACATTTACTCCCATGAAACACCCCTATTTTGAGCCCTATAAAACAAAAATGGTTGAGCCAATTTTTGTAAGCAATCGCAATAGTAGAGAAAAATGGTTGAAAACAGCCGATTACAATTTATTCAATCTCAAAAGCAATCAGGTTGTAGTTGATTTATTAACCGATAGCGGAACTGGTGCAATGAGCGACCAACAATGGGCTGCGATGATGCTTGGTGACGAAAGTTATGCTGGTTCCTCATCGTACTATAATTTAAAGAAAGCGATCGCTCAAATAACAGGATTTAATTACTTTTTGCCAACACATCAAGGGCGTGCCGCTGAAAATGTTTTATTCTCCACCATTATTAAAGCAGGTGATATAGTTCCGGGCAATTCACATTTCGACACTACCAAAGGACATATTGAGTTTCGCCAAGCAACGGCATTGGATTGCACCATTGATGAAGCTTTTGACACAAGCATCAACCATCCGTTTAAAGGAAATATTGATATAACAAAACTCAAATCAGCCATTGAAAAACATGGAGCACAAAAAATTCCTTTAATAATACTTACCATCACATGCAATACTTCGGGTGGGCAACCTGTTAGTATGCAAAACATTAAAGAAGTTAATAACATCGCGAAGCATTATCAAATACCACTATTTTTTGATTCGGCTCGCTTTGCAGAAAACGCCTATTTTATTAAAACTCGTGAAACAGGCTACAACAAAAAGTCAATCAAAGAAATTTGCCTTGAGATGTTCTCGTATGCCGATGGGATGACGATGAGTAGTAAAAAAGATGCCATTGTGAACATGGGTGGATTTATTGGATTTAGAGATGAAGAGCTGTACAAAAAAGCCTCAACAACATTATGTTCGAGGGTTTTATTACATATGGTGGACTCTCGGGTCGTGATATGAATGCATTAGCAATAGGCTTAGATGAAGGAACCGAATACGATTTTTTAAATGCAAGAATCGGTCAGGTTGCATATTTAGGTAATCGTTTAAAAGAATTTGATATTCCCATAATGGAGCCATTTGGTGGTCACGCAATATTTGTTGATGCAAAAAAATTTCTTCCTCAAATAGCTAAAGAGCAATTTATTGCACAAACACTAGCTCTTGAACTGTATTTGGAGGCTGGCATTAGAGCAGTTGAAATTGGAACATTATTGGCTGATAGAGATCCAAATACTAGAGAAAACAGATATCCAAATCTAGAATTAGTTCGCCTTGCCATTCCACGGCGAGTATATTCGAATAATCACATGGATTTAGTTGCTGTGGCTTTAAAAAACATATGGGATCGACGAAAAACCATCACAAAAGGTTATGAGATAATAAGTGAAGCGCCTATTCTGAGGCATTTCACTGTTAAACTAAAACCAATAAAACTTTAAGTTTTAAAGAGGTAAGAGAATCTATTACCTTACCACAACTTTCTTTTTCCAACGTCCCATTAAAAAGTAGAGGTGCGATAATCCCCATCCCATAACCCATCCGCATGGTATTGACCACCAGATACCTACAACACCAAACTTCGCTGACAAAAACACAGCAAATGGTATTCGTATAATCCATAGCGAGATAAGTGAAATAAACATAGGTATTAACGTATCACCAGCACCACGCAATACTCCATGAATAACAAACATGGTTGAGAAAAACAGATAGAAAGACGATACAACAACTAAATACTTAGTTCCATATTCAACAACTGCAGCATCGCGATTAAACGACATAACAATGGATTCGCCAAAGAAATAAACCACCACCATTACCAATATACTTATTGTCCAAGCCATATATAAAGTGGCTCGAAATCCTTTTCGAACACGATCGGTGCGATTTGCGCCCATGTTTTGTCCAACAAAAGCCGATAAGGCACTCGAAAGGCTTAGTGCGGGCATTCCTGCTAATGCATCAATACGACTGGCAATGGTATAGGCAGCTAAAACGGAGGTGTCGAAATTATTTACAATTCGAATCAAAGCCGTCATTCCAAGTGCCACGAAAGTTTGTTGAAATCCAGTAGGCAGACCAATTTTCAAACTCTGAACAAATAGTTTTTTATCGAAAATTAAATCTTTTATGCGAAAAGATATCAGCTGATGTTTATGTGTTAAATACACCGCACCAACTATAAAAGTGAATAACTGAGCAACCAGTGTAGCCCAAGCCACACCAGCTATTCCCCAATGAAAAACCATCACAAAAAGAAGATCTAACCCTATATTTAATACAGTTGAAATAAGCATGAAATAAAGAGGAGTCATTGAATCTCCCATTCCTCGCAATACCGAACTGATGCCATTGAAACCAAAGAATGCAACTGTACCAAGCATATAAATAACAAAGTACTCTTTTGCCAAAGGCAATACATGTAGTTCTATTTTAAGCCAAATAAAAATCTGCTCGGCATAAACAATTCCTAAAATGGTAATGAGTATTGAGGCACCAAATAAAAAAATAAAAATGGTACTTGTTGCCCGCTTTACTTCTTCGAATTGCTTAGCTCCGAAATATTGCGATACAACTACCGTAGCTCCACTTCCAATACCTATAACAAAAGCGATAAGTGTATAAATCACAGGGAATGAAGCTCCAACCGCCGCCAATGCTTCTTTGCCCAATACTCTGCCCACTATCATGCTGTCGACAATACTATATGCTTGCTGCAAAACATTCCCAATAACCATAGGCATCGCAAAAGCTAAAATCAACTTTCCTTCATTACCTGAGGTTAAATCTCTCATATTGGCATTTTAAAATTTAGTATCAAACAACAACTTACTATACCCTGACAATGGTCAATCAATGGTTATAACAGGTGGAAATAAGGGGTGCACAAAGCAACCAAATTTATCTAATAAAGACAAGGATTATGATTTTCTATTTTCTACAAAAAAAGTTAAACCGACATGCAAATAACTCTAAAAAATAAATCACTACAAATTACAATCATAAATATCTAATTATAAAGTATTTATATTTAGAATACTATTTTTGTTTAATCTTTTTAAATATTAATTAAACAATACTTTTAAATCAAAAGTTATGCTTTAAGTATTAATTAAAAAGGCACTATAACGTTTATAGTGGGTAAGATTAATTGCTTAAATATATACCACTTAACATACATGATAATAATTAAATGGCCTTTGCAAAACAAACCACCCACTTAAAACAACATAGAGCCAGAAAAACTAAGGCAATTCCAGAATATTCGACGCACATTATTTCGAACCTTCTTAAATTTAGGTCGCCTTCGTCACGAAGAAATTCGATTCCTTAAACCTCTCCTTGTTGATTTCATAACGTCTTTTCATCAACGAGAAACCATGATGATTATACAGATATTCACACAAGACAACGAACAAATGTGCCAACCCTAGCGAATTGGCTGCTCTATTTATTGCAAAAAGCCATTTTTACCACTGATGCATTTTCGGATATGAAATTCGATGGAACAGTGTTTTACATCGGCAGCAATACGGCTTCACAATTCTCTCTTATTCCGCCATCAAATGCATCGGGTAATTTCACCAAAACCATTCAACGTGTGCCAGTTAAAATATCTATCGACAAGGCACTGAATAACGAAGGGGAAACATCCATTCCTCGATTAGTAGCAGGCATGTTGGTAATAATGAAACTTATTAAAAACTAATTATGCGAAAATTTTCACCTTCGCATCACATTCGTAAGACCGTACGTTCGAGTCAACCACAATTCCATCCCTCGCACGACCGCTACAAATGGTGGGTATTGGCAAACATCATGATCGGAACCTTCATGGCAGTATTTGATTCAAACATTGTTAATGTTGGGTTACCTAAAATGATAGCTTCGTTTGGCGTTGGGGTCGATAAAATCGAATGGATAGTTACTGCTTACATGTTAGCTTTAGCATTGCCGACTGCTGGATGGAGAGCCGACTAAATTTATTAAAATCGAAAACAGATTCAGAATTGCATCTCTTAAAACTTAAAATATCATTGGGAGAAGAGATTTAAACCCATAAATCAACTGGCATTCAAAGTATTAATTCGTCATGAAAAAAGAAAAACCATCTATCCAAACAATAAGGATAGATGGTTTTTTTTATAGTCTAAAAATCTTACACATCGTAAGTTGAAGATGCGGTATCGCCTCCACGGCCAGTCCAGTTGGTATGGAAAAATTCGCCACGAGGCTTATCAATACGTTCATAGGTATGCGCACCAAAATAGTCGCGCTGAGCTTGAAGTAAGTTAGCTGGTAAACGTTCGCTACGGAAACCGTCGAAATAACAAAGAGCTGAAGTTAATGCAGGAACTGGAATGCCATTGGTTAAGGCTGTTGCACAAACCCTGCGCCATCCAGCTTGTGCTTTCTCCACAATTGTTTTAAAATGTGGAGAAAGTAATAAGTTTTGCAGATTTGGTGTTTTATCGAACGCTAATTTAATATCACCCAAGAAACGTGAACGGATAATACATCCACCTCGCCACATTAGCGCAATTCCTCCGTAATTCAAATTCCAACCGTACTCTTTGGCTGCTTCCATCATTAAATTATAACCTTGGGCATATGAAATGATTTTTGCACCAAACAATGCGTCTTTTAAATCAGAGATCATTTGAGTTTTATCGCCTGTAAATTTGGTATTTGGTCCACTAATAATTTTCGAAGCCTCAACGCGCAAATCTTTTTGTGCCGATAAACAACGAGCGAAAACCGATTCGCCGATTAATGTCAATGGAATACCCAAATCAAGCGCCGAAACGCCAGTCCATTTGCCAGTACCTTTTTGACCGGCAGTATCGAGGATTTTCTCAACCAATGCTTCGCCTTTTTCATCTTTATAGCCAAGAATATCACGAGTGATTTCAATTAAATAGGAATCCAAATCACCTTTGTTCCACTCTTTAAATGTATCATGCATTTCATCGGCACTCATTCCCAACATCTCCTTCATTACTTGGTAGGCTTCGCAAATAATTTGCATATCGCCATATTCGATACCGTTGTGCACCATTTTCACAAAATGGCCAGCACCGCCTTCACCAACCCAATCGCAACAAGGTGTACCATCTTCAACTTTAGCTGAAATTGATTGAAAAATATTTTTGACAGCGGGCCATGCAGCAGGCGAACCGCCAGGCATGATTGATGGCCCAAGTAATGCACCTTCTTCTCCACCTGAAACACCAGTTCCAATGAACAATAAACCTTTGCTCTCAACATATTTTGCGCGACGAATGGTATCAGGAAAATGCGAATTACCACCATCGATAATAATGTCACCTTTCTCTAAATGTGGAATAAGCAAGTCGATGAAATCGTCAACTGGCTTACCAGCCTTCACCAACATCATAACTTTACGAGGTTTTTCAAGCGAAGCGCACAATTCAGCAATAGAATGAGCACCTATAAATTTTTTACCTGCTCCACGTCCAGCAATAAATTGATCCACTTTTTCGACAGTTCGGTTAAAAACACCAACTGTAAAACCTTTACTTTCCATGTTTAACACAAGGTTTTCGCCCATTACGGCCAACCCAATTAATCCAATATCAGCCAATTTCTTCATAGCTTAGTGATTTAATGTTTTATTATTCAGTGATTTAATTGTTTTTATTGTCTTCAAAAAAAATTAATTAATCAACTTAAAATCAAGACTTTTAAGTTTTAATAAGGTTGATTCATCCATATTTGTTGATTCAATTGTAAAAGCATTAAACTCTCGACGAACAGGATAATCCCCTCTTAATTGTTCAAATAATTTGGTGTTTTGCCGAAATGCTGCATCATCATTACGAATATCGTAAGTCGATAAAATAGCTTTGGATATTATTTGTTGTTCGGTTAAACCCTTTCCATCAATTTTAATTATGGGATTCGAAGGAGGTTCAACACCAGTAGGTTGCCAGCTATCAAGACCTAAGTTGAAAAATTGACTAATGGCATGTACGCTCATTTGCGTTCCGGTAGCTTTTCCATCTTTTGAATAGCCTGCAATATGAGGCGTTGCAATTACTGTTTTTGACAATAAATCCAAATCAATTTCCGGTTCATTTTCCCAACAATCACAAATAAAACCCGATATCAGTTCGCGTACCAAAGCTTTTTTAACCGATACTGTATCAACCACTTCGCCACGACACGAATTGATAAGATAGGGTTTTTGCTTTAATTCACAAAAAAAGGCTTCATTACCTAAATGAAATGTGGCATCTAACCCCCTCATATTCAAAGGCACATGAAGTGAGATGACGTTGGCTTCGGCTAAAATTTGTTTCAAACTTGCAAACTGGCTCGAACCTTCGCTGCGTTCACGGGGAGGATCATTCCTCAAAACTTTCATTCCAAGAATTTCACCAACGCGTGCCACCTTACTTCCTACATTCCCAACACCTACAACGCCTAAACACATCTCGCTTAAAGTAAGATTATTGGTTTCGGCTAACACCATCAATGTCGAGGCGATATATTGTTCAACCGACTTACTATTACATCCGGGCGCATTTGTCCATTTAATGCCTGCTTGGTCGCAATAATCAACATCAATATGATCGAATCCGATAGTGGCAGTGGCAATAAAGGTTACTGAAGAATCCTTTAACAAAGCTTCATTGCATTTAGTGCGGGTTCGAGTAACAATGGCATCAGCATCCATAACAATTTGATGTGTCGTTTTTGATCCTGGAAGATAAATAACCTCCGCGAACTCTTCAAAAGCACCTCTTATATATGGTATTTTATCGTCGATTACAATTTTCATCTGTTCCAAATTAGTATCAAGATATGATATCATGACATGAAATTAGTTAATAGCATTCCACCTATACACACCCTTTATTTCCCTAAAGGGATCAGCGCGCAAGATTTCTAAGGAGTTAGGCGAGGGCTTTTCAATTGCACTAATTTCTTTTAATAAACGACATCAAATAGCAATGCTTTAATTAAACGCTTTAAAAGCACTAAGTTTATCATCAAATATAAGTTAATATTAATGATCATTACCCATATAAAGCTGCGTTTTAATACTTAAAACGATCTTTAAACGCCCACAATCCCAAAGCAGGATTTGAGATGTAAAAAACCTCTTCCCCATCAGCCATTGTATTATATCCATCACGTAATTTAGCTGCATTGTATTTTGCTGAAACCTCATCAATATCAGCATACTTAAATCCTACACTCTCAATTTCGGCTTGTGTTAAATTCTCTGATCCCTTTCCTGGACAATAAGTTATACTAAAACGGCCTTCGGATGAACCATGAATTAAATGAGCTGCTGCACTGAGGTTGTTTCGCAACTCTTCGTTATCGCCGCATGCTTTTAAGGTATTGGGGGTTCCAAAATAACCATATTTTCGTATCAAACGATCTATTTCTTTATCTTCTCCAAATTCTTTAAGAGCTGGTGCTAGCACAATGAGTTCCCCTTCGTCATCGATTGCCATGCGAGTTCGATAAACCGATTTATTTCCCAACCAAGTACTTTTAAATTCAGTAGGATCGAGGTAAACAACCACTTTTTTCAACGGTTTATCCAGCATCTCAAAATTAACTTGAAGTGCTAGCTTAGCTGCTTTATCAAAAACCTCTAAATCAGATCCAATGTATAATCCTCGTGTTTTAATTTTACCATCGCTTTTATCGAGTCCAACAACCGTTTGAACATAAACAATGGGCAAGTTTTGTGTGAAATTATCGGAAGCATAATTAAACATTCTACGCACAGGCGTATCAGCATGTCCCATCATTCGCTCCATGCCATAGGCAGCACCCACAAAATGACTTTTATTAATCCCTTCTACCCCACCTGTTCCCACAAAAATGTTTTTATTGTAGTTGGCCATACCAACAACTTCGTGCGGCACAACCTGTCCAATCGACAAAATTAAATCGAACTTACCTTCGATCAAAAGCTTGTTAACCTGCGCAGGCCAAGGAAAATCAACAGCTCCATTGGTTACTTTTTTGACAAATTCTGCAGGTACCGTTCCAACCGTTACCACATCGTTTCGCCAGTCGTGCTCGCGAATTAACGATGCTGGTAATGAACCAAACATATGTGATATCTGATGAGAAGTCATTGGGGAATGTGTTCCTAAAGCTGGCAGCACATCGGTTAATGCATCACCATAAAACTGCCAGGCCATTTCGGTTAATTCACCTGACCGACTTGGCAAGCGGGTATAATCAGGTGGTATAGCTAACACCTTATGTTTTGAGCCTAATTTATTTAATGCTTCAAAAAGACCTTTTTTTAAATCTTCAGCATTGAGTTCATGATTAACAGAGCCTATCTCATAAAATAGCATAACATAATATTTAAAATCTGGCACACAAAACTTAGCACCAAATCAGGTTAATACTAAAAGCAACCTATCTTTCCATCTTCACAATTACATTCACATGTTGCTTATTCTCCATTTTGCATTATCGTTTAACACGAGCATTTCCTGCCCATATACTCCAAACCATATCCTCATCGGCAGGCTGTGCATAATCAGTTAAAAATGTAGTTGCCAACGCTCCTGTAGCCCATCCGAACTGAGGCCATTTAACTGGTTCCCATCCTTTTAAAATACCATATAGTAACCCTCCTACAAATCCATCTCCACCACCAATTCGGTCGAGTACATTAATGGTGCGAGGTTCAATAACTTGCCACTCGTCGCCAACAAGTGTAATGGCTCCCCACAAATGTTCGTTGGTGCTAATTACTTGGCGCAAGGTAGTTGCAAAAACTGATGCATTTGGGAATGCCTTTTTCACGCGTTCAATCATTCCTTTAAATCCATCAATTTCCGATTCAATTCCTTCACCGCCAGCGTCAGGCCCTTTAATGCCTAAACACAACTGAAAATCCTCTTCATTTCCAATTAGGATATCAGCAACCGAAGCTATTTCGGTAAAATTAGCACGCAATTCTTTATCACGACCTTTCCAAAACGATGCACGATAATTTAGATCGAATGAAATACGTGTTCCATGTTTTTTAGCTGCACGAGCTATTTCTAAACAAAACGTACTGGTTTCAGGCGATAAAGCCCCAATCAACCCCGACAAATGAACAATCTGCACACCTTCTTGTCCAAAAATTCGTTCTAAATCAAAATCTTTTACATTAAGTGTTCGTCCCACTTCTCCTGCACGATCGTTTTGCACCCGAGGGCCACGTGAACCAAATCCACTATCGGCAATGTTAAACTGATGACGATAACCCCATGGATCGCCTTGAGGAACTTCAGGCCCTTCATAATCCATGTGACGACTTTTAAGATTACTCTTAATGATTTGCGCAATAGGACTATCTTTTACAAATGTGGTTAGTACTTTAACCGGCAAACCTAAATAAGAAGCAATACTTGCCACATTGGTTTCGGCACTGGTTGCCTGCATTTCAAATAATGTACTGCTATGAACTGGTTGTCCATTCACTGGAGTTATGCGAACTCCCATACTGGTTGCTACCAATAGAGAGTATTTGCAATTTTTTTTTAACTCAAAACTCATGTTTTTAGTATTTGTAGATTATAACTAAAATTTCATTCTTGACAATAACAACTTAATTTAATTGAAAAAATATATGAACACTAATGAAAATTAAAAAAAATAACGATTAGTGTTCATATAGAAAAGTGCTATTTATAAACCACACCACTTTTTTCTATTCCCATTTCCAATCCTCTTAACTCAGCTTGCCCACGTAACAATCCTAACGCAGAGTAACCGGGATTTGTTTTCTTTTTAAGATCATCTAAAATGGTATGTCCATGATCAGCTCGCATTGGAATAACCTCATCGCGGCGATTAGCTGCATGTCGTTTCTTTTGCTCTTTTAATACAGCAACAATTACACTATACATATCCACATCACCTCGTAAGTGACTCGCTTCATGAAAGCTACCATCCAAATCTCGCTGCGTACTACGCAAGTGAAGGAAGTTAATTTTATCGCCCAATCGCTCAATAATTCCAGGAAGATCATTATCTGGTCGCACGCCCAATGATCCAGTGCAAATACATAAACCGTTGTATACTGAGTCAACAATATTAATGATGTATTGCAAATCAGTTTCGGTACTCACCACGCGAGGTAATCCAAACAACGAAATTGGTGGATCATCGGGATGGATAGCTAAACGCACGCCTGACTCAATGGCAACTGGTACAATTTGCTCAAGAAAATATTTTAAATTTTCGCGATATACATTTGAATCAATGTTATCATACTCTTTTAATCGACGACTAAAATCATCCAACGAATACCCTTCTTGTCCACCTGGCAACCCCGCAATAATATTTTGCTGTAAAACATAGCGATGCTCACCATTCATTGACTCAAATCGACCTTTAGCAGCATTAATCTGTTCCGCAGTGTATTCTTTTTCGGCACCATCGCGTTGTAACATAAAAAGGTCAAAAGCAATGTACTCGCTCATATCAAAATGTAATGCTTTGGCACCATCTTCCAATTCCATAACCAAATCGGTACGCGTCCAATCCACCACTGGCATCCAATTGTATGTTAACACCGGGATGCCTACTTTTCCAGCATTGCGAATGCTCTCTTTGTATTTCTCAATCCATTTATCGCGTGTTGGCTTGCCTTGTTTGATATCTTCATGAATAGGGATACTTTCAATAACAGACCATGTCAATCCTCTTGGCTTACTAATTTTACCGCTATCATCCCACTCGATATAACGTTTCCGTTTAGCAATACTTTCTTCTGTCCACACTTCTCCAATAGGCACTTCATGTAATGCCGTAACAATACCCGTTGCTCCTGCCTGTCTAATATCAGTCAATGTTACCGGATCCGAAGGTCCGTACCATCGCCAAGTTTGCTCCATTCCCATTAATTCAACTTTTTAAAAATTACTATTTGTTTATTTAATAACTCATTTTCAACCCAATCAAAATCACACACCACCAAATGCGCTATATCCACCATCTACAGGGATGCAGATTCCAGTAACAAATTTTGATACATCACTTAACAAATACGCAACAGTACCCGTGAGTTCTTCAACTTCACCATAACGTTCCATTGGGGTATTATTAATGATTTTCTGTCCTCGGGCAGTTGGATTACCTGTTTTTTCATCAACTAATAAAAATCGATTTTGATTTGTTAAGAAAAACCCAGGAGCAATTGCATTAACACGAATTCCGGTTTTAGCTAAATGCACAGCAAGCCATTCAGTAAAATTATTTACCGATGCTTTCGCAGCTGAGTAAGCTGGGATTTTAGTTAAAGGCTTATAGCTATTCATGGATGAAACATTTAAAACAGCACCATGACCTTTTTCAAGCATATCGGTTGTAAACACCATTGATGGCAATAAAGTACCCTTGAAATTAAGATCAAATACAAAATCAAACCCTTCAACATCAAGACCATAGAATGATTTTTCTAATTCATTCATGTTCTCTTTTTCGATACGCTCTATTTGAGTAGTTGCTTTTGGAGAATTACCTCCTGCACCATTAATTAACAAATCAATGCTTCCCAATTCGCTATTAATCAATTTCTTCGCAGCTTGAAGCAACTCTTTATTAAGTACATCAGCTGCATAACCACGTACAACAGCACCAGTGCTATTTTCAATTGCAGCAGCTACTTCTTTAGCTTTCTGCTCATCTCTGTCTAAGAGCGCAATTTTAACTCCAATAGAGGCTAATCCTTGAGCGATTGATGAACCAATTACTCCAGCTCCACCGGTTATTACGCAAACCTTACCTTTTAAATCATTAAAACTTAATGTATTCATAGCTTTTTTATTTATAGTAGTTAATATTTTCTTTGCTGATGATATCAATAGATGTAAAATTATCCTTTTTCGAATCTTTATTTAATATCAAAAAATCAAACAAGGTAATAATCGATTGGTAGCCTTGCTCTTCAGGTCTTTGACAGACTAAAAAATCAATAATATCTTCATTTAGATACTTTACATTCTCATTAATTAAATCATGACCAATTATTCTAATCCCTTTAATATTTAATTTTTGAATTATCCGACCCACGTAATAAACCTGTGAGTTGGTAACAAATATTCCCCGAATGCTTTTGTTATTCAATAAAATATATTCTAGCTTTTTCATGAAAATTGGATTAGTTGGATCCTCTATTTCAAGTGTAATAATTTTATGAGAACTGGGAATGTTATTCTTAACAAAATAGCTATAAAACCCTTTTTCGCGCTGCACAAGATGATTTATATTATCTAATTGCTTAGCAAAATGAACAACCAATATCGTTGAATCGATAGGAGTTGAATAACTTAATAATTTAGCAGACAAAATGCCAGATTGGAAAGAATCCTGACCAATATACCCAACCTTATTTGCATCATCCAAATCTGAATCTATAAATACATACGGTATATTTCGTTTTCTTAATTCAGAGGTAAACTCAATTGATTCACGGGAAAAAAATGGTGCTAAAACAACTCCATCAGCATTGCTTTGAAGAATTTGTTTTAATTCAATTTTAAATGATTGAACATCGAACTGATTAAAAAAATGAGGTGTAATATTTATTCCATACGATTGAATATCCTTAAATGCATTTCGTACGCCAATCATTGGTTTATTCCAATACGATTCTACCGAAACTGGTTTTGGAAAAAGTATTGAAAATGTATGTGTTTTTTTTGATGCTAATGTACTTGCTAAAATATTGGGATGATAATCCATTTCAGCAATAATACCTAAAATTTTGGATTGCGTAGCTTCTGAAACTTCACCTCGTTTATGTATGACACGGTCAACCGTTCCACAAGAAACATTCGCTTTTTGTGCAATATCCTTAATTCGTGTTCTAATAATTGCTTTGATACTTATTAAGTTTTAATGTATTTCAAAGATACATTAAAAAAGCTTCCGTGCGCGAACACGGAAGCTTTTTTAATTGGTTTTTGCTTTAAAATCAATATCTACAAAAACAAAATTTAATGAAACGTGCTCGCACACGGGAATTTCATCACTGTTATAATTAATTGAACACTTAGTAATTTAGACAAATTCTAAAAAGCTGTTTAAATTTTATAGGTGTCTAGATTTTTAGATTATAGCAAGAAAAAGAAGAAAAAAAGATAAAAATAGAGTGTTCATCGTCCGGAATTATCTAAAATATCTTCTATATCTGTCTAATTTCTATTATTCTTCCTATCTCTGTATTCAATTAAATAAAATTAAAACAGTTACTAAAAAAACATCCTGTTTTGCAACCTAGAAAATAATAATCAGAGTTCTAATTATTATTCGTTTCGAAATAATTAAATCTTAAAAAAAGTGACTGATTCACGCAAAGTTTCAGCCTGGCTGGCCAACTCTTCAGCACTAGAAGCCATTTCTTCACCTGAAGCTGAGTTTTGTGAAGCAATTTGAACCAATTGATTAATAGCAGAATTAATTTGATTTGCTCCAGATTTTTGCTCATTACTAGAAGTATTTATCTCATTTACTAATACCGAAGTACCTTGAATTACAGGCATTAAGAGCTCGAGCATTTTCCACGATTTTTCAGCAACTAATAAACTCCTTATTGATATGGCATCAATTTCTTTTGCAGCTATTTGAGTGCTTTCCGATAATTTTCGTACTTCCCCAGCCACTACAGCAAAACCTCTTCCTGCATCACCTGCGCGTGCGGCTTCTACGGCTGCATTTAAAGCCAATAAATTAGTTTGTGTCGAAATGTTTTTAATAATGGATGTTTTGGCTGTTATATCATGCATCGCAAGAAGTGTTTCGTTTAATTCCTTTTTCAAATCATCAATATCTAAAACGCTCTGATTCGACATGTTGCGTGTTTTGATAGCATTCTCGCTATTTTGCATGATATTCGCGACCATTTGTTGCATACTAGAACTAATTTCTTCTGTGGATGCAGCTTGCTCAGATGCTCCACTAGCAATACTTTGTGCAGCTTTACTCATTTGATCACTTGCTTGTACAACGTTTCCTGAACCCTCTAGTATTTCACCTACAATCAATCGAAGCTTAACAACCATTTCATTCAGTGATTCTGACAATATTCCGACTTCATCTTTATGTTTTGAATGTATCTCAACAGTTAAATCTCCTTTGGCTATTTGATTTGTTTTATCTAACAAACGTGTAATAGGTTGAGAAATCATTCGACCTAATATGACAGCAAATAAAATACAAACTAACAAGATACCTAAAGCAATGCTCAAGACAATAATTAAGCGATTTCTAAATTCTGCTTCTCTAACGGTTTTAATTTTGTTTACTTCGGCAGCAATATCATCAACATAATTCCCAGTGCCAATAATCCATTCAAAAGGCTCAAAATATTTCGAATAGCTTCGCTTTTGCAGTGGAATAGTTTCGTCTTTCTTCGGGAAATAATAACTAGTAAAACCGCCTCCCTTTAATCCGGCATTAATAATATTCTGAATAATTTTTGTATGATTTGCATCTTCCTGTTCCCAACGATTTGTTCCTTCCACTTCAGACTTCCCAAGTAATACAACATTGATTCCTTCTTTTGTATCTGCCCAAAAATAACCATTTGAACCATATCTCAATTCACGCAATAAATTAGCGGCTAATAATTTAGCGTCGTTTATTGATATTTCATTAGAAACGCTTCTTTGATTAATGGCACTTATTAAACTAAAAGCAGTTTCCACCTCTTGTTGAATCAATTTATCAAATCTATTCAGCATAATCACTTCTAGTTCATTGAGTGATTTCTGATCGGATTGATACGATATAATAGAAAAAGAAAGAGTTATCAATGTTGCCATAAAAACCAATGAAACAACTGAAAATAACACAATCTTAGTACTAATTTTATTAATAATATTTAATCCTTTTAACTTCCCTAATCGAATTTTCATTGAACTATGTTTTATAAAATTATTATCACATCACTTAATCATTACGATTTTTTCAGATAGGAGTTTCAAAACTATGAAAAATAAGACATTTCGTATCTACTCAGGTAGTTCAAGATTTTGTATATTAATGACTTGCAATGAAATACCTCTCGCGGAGGACGCAGTAATTCTTAATGCACAAATAGCATATTGCTAAATATTAGGTTAATTCTTTTTTTGAGGTGCTATGAAAAATATTTGGCGATTCTGTATAGAGCAAAATCTTTATCTTTGATTCCATAATTATTAGAAATAAATCGGTTAATCTTTCCATTTAATCTTTCAGCTTTTGCGTTTGTTTG
>JBBQUP010000073.1:0-17558 GCA_038212305.1 Bacteroidales bacterium | reverse complement strand
ACGATAAAGTCTTTACGGGTTTTTCTTAACTTGATTAAAGCACTATTTTCTAACATATTGAATATGTGACGTTTAACGAAATTACTAGCCTTAGGAGTCATACTTAAAAAATTGTCGAATAATCTTTTAAGATACTGATTTCTAAGACTTTAACCAAATTATTTGTTGCTTATTTTGCTGATATTCAGATAATTATATTAATATTTACCGAAGTATTGATTACTATAAAACATTAAATTAAAATATGCGGTATCCTTTCTAGAGTTGTATCCAATATCCTTAAATGAATCAGCAATAACATAGTATCCATCAGTATTTAGTAATGAGTCAATTCCTGTATCTTTACCATCATAGCAGTAGGTAAATCTTTCAGATATGTATTTAGGGACATCTTTTTCTACGCCGCAGTAAGAGAACATGAGCAGTAAAACTATTTGTATTAAATTATATTGTATTACCATAATGAATAAGGATTATAAAAACCTGAATACGTATAAGGACCACTTGTGAACTCTGAATAATCTACATAATAATTCTGTCTACCAAAGGGTACTAATCTATGTACATTGTTTTGTGTCAAATCTTGTGCGGACGGATGGCTATAGCCTAATCTTGTTACATTACTCCCCGACCTATAGCCAGCATACCATGGACTATTATAAACTTTCCCATTTCTCCATGCTCCATAACCATCTGTATTGTAATTCCCTCTTCTATCCGGTATATTTACAACATCTTGATTTTCTGCCCCTGACTGTGGGCCAGGGAAATTATTATATAAAGTTGTACCAAAAACAACATTTCCAATGCCAATTTCTATAGCATTGGACCTCCATCTATCATGCTTATCTCCAAAGAAATCATTTTCAAGTCTAACAGAAACATTATTAAAATTAAGGCCTATACCCCCTACAATCTGACTATTACTACCACTGTAACTTGTCCTGTAATATGAACCTCCATAACCATTATGTGTTGCGCCCATACTCCATGAACTACTGTTGCCAGTAGCTCCATAACCGCCAGTAACAACTGTTGTACCATCATTATAAGTAGCAGAAGCGTTTACTCCAACTGCAAAACCTCCAGAACCAAAACCAATGCCTGGCGATACATTCACACTAAAATTATCTCCTAAAGGGACAGACACTGAAGGTAGTATAGATGACATTGCGGAAGAAGCAGCAGCACGTCCTGCAAAACCTAATGCCATCGTATCTGCAGAACCTTGCATACTTGCTGATGAAGCTACATTTGCAAAGCTTCCTGCACTAGTTGCCCCACAAGAATAATAACCAGCCATGAACATACCAGCACCTACAACTCCAGAACCAACAGCATTCCAGCCCCATTTTCCCGTTGAAAGCCCATGTGATACATATCCAGTAATGAAACCAGCTGCACCAACAACCAAATCATCCCAACCAGCCCATTCACCAGTAGGATCATTGTAGCGTAGTGGATTATTAAAGCAATACCCGTACCTGTTGTAGTTCCCCCAATCGCTAGGTGATTGTACATATGGGTCAGGACTTAAAAAGCGAGCCACCACGGGGTCGTAAACCCTGCCATTCATGTTAATAAGGTCAAAAGCATCGAGGTGCTCGTGCATAGTGTAGCCACGAGCAAATAAAAATGAGGCTCTGGTATCGTTTTGGGTCCAGTTTGTTGGGTTGCGACACACGCCCCAAGGGTCGTAGGCCAAACGGTCAACTACTGTGCCCGCTTGGTTGGTTACAGCAAGTAGGTTGCTTTGATTATCGGTATAACAATAATAAATTGAGTCTTTTCCACCATTTTGAACATAAATGGCTGCTAGCCCAACCTGTCCCGACGTTTCGGGATTGCCGCCACTAATGTAATGAAGTTTTCGGATATTACCATTAGGGGCAACTTCTTCTTCGTAATTACCTGCGTAATAGCGTGTGAGTGTTACGCTATTATTGATGAAAACAGATTTACGGCGTTGCTGATCGGTGCCATGGGTTATTTATTCCCTTCCCACACCCTTTTATTCCCTAAAGGGAACCGCGCGCATGGTCTCCTTTAGGAGATAAAGAGGTGAGCGATGACTATAACCATTTTCCCAAACCCTATACTAAACTGCACTCAGCCAAGCTTATGGCTTTAAATACACCAAAGCCCAGCCCAAATTGACTTGTAAAGTATGCTACTTCCTATTTCTGAAACTAATTTGGAATCAAGAGCCTTATTTATGTCAAGAGCAAAGCGCTAATTCAACGCGTTTCAATGTATAAACGAGGTTCTTACGCTAAACATAACGCATAAAATTTTAGATGTTTATTTACATTTGATTTATTGATAAATAAATCTTACTTTTTAAGCCTAGACTGCCATAAAATGAAAAACCTAAAAAAAATCATCATTCTACTATTGGGACTTATTATCTCCAACAATTTCAACCTACTCGCGCAAACAAAAGAAGCCATTCCTTATCCAAAACTTTTTAACGAAGTACAAACCCAGCATATTTTTGCCGATTCCAAGCTATTCGCAGATGCTATTTGTATCACTACCCTTTCCATTGATTCGCTTTATGAAATTGAGAGTAAACAAACCAAATTCGATTTGAAAACGTTTATTTACCAACACTTTACCATCCCATCCGACTCAGGTTCGCAGCTAATGGTTAACAATTTATTTCCCAATAACATCGAAGCTCATATCAATTCGGTATGGTATTTTCTAACGCGCACACCATCCGAAAATAGAGGAACCAATATTGGTTTACCTCATCGATTTGTTATTCCAGGTGGTAGATTTCGAGAAATGTATTATTGGGATAGTTACTTCACAATGATTGGTTTAGCTAAAGCTGGCAAAACAGATTTACTGGAAGAAATGGTTATGAATTTTGCCTATTTAATCGATCAATATGGATTTATTCCTAACGGAACACGTACTTATTATTTATCGCGCTCCCAACCTCCATTTTTTTCATACATGATTGATTTGCTTTCCAGTACAAAAAACGATGATTCGGTTTATTTAAGATATTTACCTCAATTAGAGCAGGAATATGCTTTTTGGATGCAAAATAGCAGTTTACTAACCAGCGAAAATCCACAAAATGAAAGAGTTGTGCTTATGCCCGATGGAAACGTTTTAAATCGCTATTACGATAACTTAACCACTCCCAGAGCCGAGTCTTATGCCGAAGATATTGTTACTGCATCAGGTAATAATCGACCTGATTCGCTGGATTATTTGAACTTAAGAGCTGCCTGTGAGTCGGGATGGGATTTTAGCTCGCGTTGGTTAGCTAATAAAAACGACTTAGGCTCTATTGAAACAACCAATATTATTCCGGTTGATTTAAACTGCTTGCTACATCATTTAGAGAAAACTTTAACAAAAGCCTATGCTATCGCAAAGAAAAATGATCAAGCGAGCGAATATGAGAATTTGGCATTAAAAAGAGAGCAAGCAATAAATAAATACTGCTACGATAACGCATCGGGATTTTATGCCGATTATCATTTTATAAAAAAAACAACTACATCTCCCAGTTATGCTTCGGGAATGTTCCCGCTCTTTGAAAATATTTCTACTCCGCATCAAACCACAACATGTATTCGATACTTTAAAAAACATTTCATCAAAAAAGGAGGAGTGGTCACCTCGCTTGTTAAAACATCGCAACAATGGGATGCTCCAAATGGATGGGCACCATTGCAGTACATTTGCGTAAAGGCTTTATTGAATAATCATCAGAACGCACTGGCAGAAAAAATAATGGCCCGATGGATTAAAACCAATCAGAGAGTTTACAATAGGACAGGGAAAATGCTAGAGAAATACAATGTTTGTCGTCCCAAAATAGCTAGCGGAGGAGGCGAATATCCAACCCAAGATGGATTTGGCTGGACGAATGCCGTTTACATGAACTTCGCTAATTATCTTAAGAACAAACAATAACGCTCTTTTAATTATTTAGAGTATAAGCAAGAAAACTACACTTTTCACCTGCGCACACCCTCTGGCTTCCCTAATGGGAAAATTGCCAACACGCTAGTGAATAGCAACTTACCCTTTAGGGGCTAGGGGTAGTAACGAAGACGCTTTTAAGAAATAGCGTGTTTTCTTACAATGACTATTTGGCAACGTAACCAATATCGTTAATTTTTTGCTTGATATCAGATAGTGAAACCAATGTAGAGTCACCGGTAACAACTGCTGTTCCCTTTGCGTGATTGGCCTTAACCGTTGCAATTCCATTCAATTGCCCAACGCCTGCTTCAATCGTTTTTTCACATCCTTCGCAAGTCATACCTTTAACTGGAATATCCCAACTAACATTGGATAAAACAACAGTATCGGTAGCAGCAAAGGCTTGATCCGTATTTTTTGTTGTTTGGGGTGATTGACATCCATTAACCAACATTATAAAACCAAAAACAAATACTCCATAAATTAAGTTTTTCATAACCAATTGATATTTAATTTTTTAATTATTGAAATATTATCTAACGAATAGACAATATGTTTTCAACTGTTTAAATTTAAATGAATACAGAGACAGGAAGAATAATAGATATTAGAAGGATGGATAAGATATTTTAGATATTTCCAGATGGTGAGCATTCTATTTTCATCTTTTCATCTTCTCTTTCTATAATCTAGCCATCTACAAAACTCAAACGCCTCTTAATCAACCGATAGTACTACCAGTTAATTTTATCTAACGAAAGTAGTATCATCACTAAAAGATAAAAACTATTAAAAACTAAAAATAGTTTACCTCCGGGAACAATTCCTTTTGCTTTATTAGTCATCCGATACAATCGAACCACCCATCCAATTAACAACACCGACACACAACTTAAAACGGCAGCAAAAAATGTGATATCAAAAACATGAGTTATGGTTAATAATATTGCCGATGCAAAGGTGGCTATCATCCAAACCAAATTAATGCGCTCGATTTGAATTGGGCTAAAATAATCGTGCAATGTTGGAAAACCAGCTCGTTGATAATCTTTTCCATATTTTAACACCAATAGCCAAAAATGAGGCATTTGACCAATGAAAAAGAACAGTGCCAAAAAATGTAGTCGCGAATCTCCCAAACTGCCATTAGCAGCCATCCATCCTGCAACAACCGGAATAACACCTACAAATGCGCCAGGGAAAACCGAAAATGCGGTTACTCTTTTAAGTGGTGTATAAACTCCATTGTACCAAATTAAACCTGCAATGCCCCACAAAGTCCCATAGAGCGTTGTGAACGATAGGATGATAACCCCCACAAGAAAAAACAACAAAACCCACTGCATGGCTACTTTCGGACTAATAATACCAGCCGGAATAGGTCGTTTTTGTGTTCGAATCATTAATGCGTCGAGCTTATATTCTTGTATTTGATTAAGTCCCGATGCAGCTGATGAAAGAAAAAATATACCGAAAAAAGGAAGAAAAGCACTCCAGGTAATAGCTCCATTAGCAAGCACGTAACCTAAAAAGGCGGTTAACCCTACCGGCAACGAAATTGATAACTTCCCTAGAATTAACACATCTCTAACTCTCATTTTAATTACTTTTTATCTGATAATGATTTTAAATAATCAACTACTTGAGCAATTTCAACATCACTCATTTGAGCTTTATAGGGCTGCATCAACCCCGAACCAAACCCTTTAACTACTTGCGATGCAGGATCTTTTATCGATTGTATTAAATAAGCGTCATCGGCCACCAACGATTTCTCATTCCCTTTTTCAATAACTAACCGTTGAGCCCCAAAAAGGTTCTTAAATGTAGGTCCCACTAAATTCGTTCCATCCTTAGAGTGGCATGCTATACATCCCATCTTTTTAACTAATGTTTGTCCGGCTAAACGCGAATTAACTGGTTGGTTCAAATCAACAACTTTAGTGGTATCGGCGTACCATGCATCAAATTTATCATGAGGCATTACCATGACCGATGTAATCATATAGGAGTGATTTAAACCACAATATTCGGCACAAAACAAATCGTAAATTCCCTCTCGGGCAGAATTAAACCACATGAATTGCTTTTTACCGGGCACAATATCTTTTTTCAATCGGAATGCAGGGATGTAGAAACTGTGAATCACATCCAATGATACTAAATCGATATTAACATCTTTATTCATTGGCACATAAAGCGTATCGGTTACTCGTCCATTAGCATATTCGAAGGAGAAATTCCACATTCGGGCAATGCTTTTTATTTGCATGGCATCGGCAGGTGGTTCTTCTTGCTTATGCCACCCAGCCCAGCCGTAGTAAAACATTACCAGCACCAAAACGGTTGGAATGGCTATCCAAATTACTTCCAACGTGTTGTTTCCATCGATTTGAGTTGCAACACTGTTTTTTGATCTCCGATACCGAATCACAAAATAGATCATAACAACAGTAATAGCGACTAAAAAGAACAATGAAATTCCAAAAATAACCAGAAAGGCTTGGTCAACCCCTGCAACAAAATTTGAACTATCGATGATGGGTGGTGTCATAGTTTGATATTAAAAAACCGTATATAAAAATAGGGTATGAGATTCATTTATAAAATACAACTATTCGCATTGAACTATCTAAAATCATAATCTATAAACATGAGAATCATCACCAATGTTATAATTATAAACATGGATGCGACCATTAATTTTATAAATAGACTATCGAATTTCAGGTGCATAAAATAGGTTAAAACAACAAATGATTTAACCGATGCTAAAAAAAGTGCAACAAATATGGTTAACGAATCTAACTGAATTTGCGTTGCAGCCACCGAAATGCCCGTCATGGTTAACAAAAAAAGCAAAACCAAAATGTAGGTTTTATTGCTTACTATGGTATGTGTTTCGCCACTCATAATAATCAGGTAATTAAATAAAATAAAGGAAATAAGAATATCCAAATTAAATCGACCAAATGCCAATACAATCCAGCATTATCGAGCAAAACCGGATTTTCGGAGGTCAATTTATTACGATAAACTTTTGCAAAAACAACGAGTATTAACGTCACCCCTGCAATTATATGTAAGGCATGTAAGCCCGTCATAAAAAAATACAATCCAAAAAACATCGTGTCGCCAAACCCTCGCTCATGTAAAATGGCACTCCCTGGATATAACCCATGCTCAAACTTAGCTCCCCACTCAAAATATTTGTTTACCATAAAAGCCATTGCCAATAATACGGTTACTGATAACAGCAATAAGGTTTGTAGTCGTTGCCCCTTACGTATGGCAGATGTAGCCATTGCCACAGTCATACTGCTAACCAATAAAATAACCGTATTTAATGTTCCAATGGGAACGCTTAATTCGTGTGCCGAAAGGTGAAATGCAACTGGATGCATATGCCTGTATATAGCATATACAATAAATAAGCCTGTGAACAAAAATAGCTCGGTGAATATAAAAAGCCACATTCCTATTTTCGAGGCTTCATCGTCGCGATGTTCATCTGCATGATGTGCTTGTTGACTCATAATTAAATAATTATCTGTAATCGTAAGGATGCTTCGTGATGGTTGGGATTTCCTCAAAATTCTCTACTGGAGGCGGTGATGGAACAGTCCATTCAAGGGTTTTGCCTCCCCATGGATCTGCTGGTGCTATAGGCCCACTGCGAGCCGATTTGACTAAGTTAATCACAATAATCACCAATCCAGTTGCTAATACCCATGATCCTAAAGTAGATATAATATTGGGTCCATGAAACTGTTCGAGATAATCGTAATAACGTCTGGGCATTCCTTCCATACCTAAATAAAACATGGGCAAATACAAGGCGTTAAACCCTATAAAAAATAGTATCCAGCCAGTCATTGCCAAACCTCTATCGTACATGCGCCCCCAAATTTTAGGAAACCAATAATGAATAGCTGCCATAAAAGCAAATCCAGTACCCCCAAATACAATATAATGAAAATGAGCTACAACAAAAGCTGTGTCATGTAGGTGAATATCAGTTGCTAACGACCCCAGTACCAAGCCCGATAAACCACCTATCATAAAAACAAAAATAAAAGAAATGGCCCAATAGAAAGGAGGCTCAAGTAAGATGCTTCCTTTATATAAAGTTCCAACCCAGTTAAACACTTTAATTGCACTGGGTATGGCAACTAAAAACGACAACAGTGAAAACACCCATAAGGCGGTACCGCTCATGCCTGCGGTGTACATATGGTGTCCCCAAACAAAATAACCAACAAAGGCAATGGCTAACGTTGAGACAACAATTACTTTATATCCAAATATTGTTTTGCGAGAAAAAGTTGGTATTATTTCAGAGATTGCGCCCATAGCAGGCAAAATCATGATATAAACAGCAGGATGTGAATAAATCCAAAATAAGTGTTGATATAAAATAGGATCGCCCCCTAATGCAGGATCGAAAAATCCTATCTGAAAAACACGTTCTGCAACTACCATTAAAAGAGTTATTCCCACAATAGGAGTAGCTAAAATTTGAATCCATCCAGTAGCATAAAGCGTCCATGGGAAAAGAGGCATTTTAAACCAAGTCATGCCGGGAGCTCTCATGCGATGCATGGTAACAATAAAATTCAACCCTGTTAAAATGGATGAAAAACCTAAAACAAACGCTCCAATAACCGCGGGCAGCATATTGGTGGATGTTTTAAAGCTATAGGGAGCGTAAAATGTCCAACCGGTATCAGGTGATCCTCCGCTCATAAACTGACTACTCAATGCTATTAATGCGCCCAAAACATACAAATACCACGAAAACAAATTAAGTTTCGGGAATGCCACATCGCGAGCCCCAATCATAATAGGCATTAAAAAATTCCCAAAAATGGCAGGTAGTCCAGGTATGACAACTAAAAAAATCATTATAATACCATGAAAAGTAAACATCGCATTGTAATCTTTAGCTGTCATAATGGTTTTACCAGGAGCTATTAATTCCAATTTCATAAGCAAACCCAGCAATACCCCCACTGCAAAAAATGTAAGTATTGAGTATAAATAAAGTAAGCCTATACGTTTATGATCGGTGGATAACACCCAGGACAAAATTCCCGAATATTTCCCTTTTGCCTCTCGAAAATTAGGAAGAGGCGAATGTTGTGTCTGTTCTGTCATACCAAATTTTATTTTAAATCTGTTGGTTTTCTTTTAGGTTTAGCAAAAAGTGCAATTAGTACTAATAAGCTAATAAAGATGATTAATGTAGCCGAAACTTTAGTAATGTTCATCACATACGATTTACCTACTGGATCATAATTGTAACAGTATTGCAGCAGCTTATTAATTGTTGAACCTGAAATTCCTTTGCTCGATTCAACAACAGCTAATTTGAATTCAAAAGGCAAAAAGTAGGTGCCGTTTAAATAACGAGTTATTTTACCTTGAGGACTAATAAATATTAAAGTCGCAGTGTGTAAAAAATCGTTACCCGTTTTTTTAAACCTAAACCCCACGCTATCTGTTAATTTAGCCAAATTAGCACTGTCGGCGGTAAAAAATTGCCATCCTTTCTCCATCCCCTCTTTTTTAACGAGTAGCGAATAATTATTTCGCTTTTTCTTTGCCAATTCTGGCCCTTCGGATGAGTCAAAACTCACAGTCACCAACTGATAGTCTTCGCCTAATTTCATGTCCGATAAACCAATTACATCAGCAATACCATCCATCAGAGGGGTACATATTCCAGGACATCGGTAGTATACAAAGCTTAATATGGTAGGCTTATTAATTAAAGATTTAAAATCGACACTATTTCCATTAATATCCATTAGAGTAATCGAATCAGGAACAAATTGATCCAGTTTCTCATCTATTCCTACCTCCATTATGGTTTGAGAAAAACCATTACCAACGAAACCCCAAATAAAAATGAATAGTAATAATCTAACCATGACTCAAATTTTTGTAATACGTTTTATCACTACAAGATATAAAATCAATTTCACTTTTTAACTCCAGTTTGTTTTTGAGCTTTTGTGTGATTCATTGATTTGATTTTTTAAACAATTTTTTACCCTTTTGGTTGTAGAATAACTTAAACATTCCGAAAAAAATTTGTTTGGATAAAAGATTAGAGTGGTTAAATGGTACATCTTAACCTTATATTTAACCCTGTAATGTATCTAATCTATTACATAAAAAAACGAAGCATTGGATTAAGTTTGGCGGTTACACGAATTTTTTCAAATTTTACATTGTCTTTCTATAAGTTTTAACAATTGATAAAATACTAAATAATGACTAGAATCGCCTTGTTTCCTGGCTCCTTCGATCCTTTTACAGTAGGTCATGAAAATGTAGTTTTAAGAGCATTAACTCTTTTCGATAAGATTATTATAGCTGTAGGGCAAAATACAAGTAAAGGCAATTTCTTTACGCCTGATCAGCGAATGAACTGGATAAAACAAGTTTTCACTGAAGAACCTCGTATTACCGTTACCAAATACAAAGGATTAACAGTGAATTTTGCCATTGAATCGCAGGTGACTCATATTTTAAGGGGCTTGCGGACATCGGCTGATTTCGAATTCGAAAGAGCCATTGCTCAAGTAAATAAAGCTATGACTGGCATTGAATCGGTGTTTTTACTAACTGCACCGGAACATACGCCCATCAACTCAACAATAGTTCGCGATATTATTCGAAATGGAGGCGATGCGGCAAAGTTTTTGCCTGAGAAAATTAAAATATATAAATCGGATATTCAATCTTAACTAATTTAATGTAACGAGCCATAAATGGAGAAATTGCACACAAAGCATATCTATCAGAGCGA
Source organism: Bacteroidales bacterium (assembly GCA_038212305.1). Lineage (GTDB taxonomy): Bacteria > Bacteroidota > Bacteroidia > Bacteroidales > Marinilabiliaceae > JBBQUP01. The sequence goes on along the minus strand of JBBQUP010000073.1, from coordinate 6,790 downwards.
ACTTCATAAGACAATTAAAGACAGATGAAACGGGCATTCCTGATCAATTAATTGGGACACACGAGGAATTGAAGATCCACGTAGCCTATGATTAAGGAAATCAATCGCTTAGATAAGTTCTGTAAATCGGTCTTGTGTTTTTTTAGAATCGAGATGTATGTATCAAGTATCGAGACAAGATTAGCAAGATTTATAGATTAAGCGTTTAGTATTCATGGTTTTATCTCAGTCTTGCATCGTATGTCTTGATACTCAATACTAATCGTAATACTAATTTATAGTCATATGAAATTTGCAATCCACTGGATTCTTTTGTTCCATTTCAGCATTCTAATTCAAGTCCATTCACAGGATCTACCGACCATAAAAATTTATGGCGAAGCAACACAATATGCAGGGATGACATTAGTTTTAGAATCTTATTCGAATTTCATATCGCATGAAAAAACTGAATTAGCTAAGATACAAGTCGATGCTAAAGGTTTTTTCCAAACGAGCATTCAACTAGCAACAACCACTTATGCGTTTATCGATTTAGGCGTTTTTCGGGCTGCCGCTTACCTTGAGCCTGTAAAAACCTATCATTTGATTCTTCCCCCGTATACCCCACTGAAGCAAGCCGATCGTTTCAATCCATTTTTTCAGCCACAAGAGGTTGTATTAGGAATTCAAAACTCTGATGCAGCTGATTTGAATCAACAGATTCGAGATTATGACGATCTGTTTTTCCAACAATACAATGCCAATGCCATTCTCTTATTTAATCAGAATAACGAAAAATTAGCCGCTCAAATTCAAACTCAGCTCGACTCTGTTTTTCCGCCAGACAAGGGATCGCTCAGTTTTAAAACACATCGCTTTTACCGAGAAGCAAAAATTAAGTTATTGGTTAAGAAACGACAAAAACGACATCTTATTTACTCGCTTTTCACTTCTCAACCAGTTGGTTATTCGTTCCCCGCTTATTGGGATGCGTTCAACGAATTATTTAAAGATTTCTTCCCTTCCTACCTCTCCTCGTCTCAAGGAAAACCTTTAAAACAAGCTTTTACAGCCAATGCGACATTTGATACTTTATCGACTGCCATGGCAAGTGATTCTCTTTTTAAATCGGATCAGCTCCGTGAATTAGTATTACTTAAAGCTTTGTACGATGCATTTTATTCGGGCAGAACAGATGAAGAAGCTGTTATTCAACGAATCGCTGAAGCTACTAAAACCTGCTCAACCAACGAAAACCGCGAAATAGCCACACAGCTTGTTAATCGAATTACCCGTCTTAGAGTTGGTACCCCAGCTCCCAATTGGATTGCAATTACCGCATCGGGAAAGGAAAAAGAACTAAATGATTACAAAGGAAAATTTGTGTATTTGAATTTTATGAACACCCAAAACTTCACTTGCAAAAAGGATTTGCAAACGCTTACTTCAATAAGTCGAGATTTTAAGAGGGAGGTTGAAGTGGTAACTGTTTTAACAGATGATGATCCTGAATCAGCTTTTAATTACATGAAAAAGAATGGTTACAAATGGGATATTGTTCATTTTAGTCAACAAGGCAAAATTTTAATGGATTATAGTATTAAAATTGAGCCATCCTATTTTATAATTGACCCGGAAGGTAATTTTATTAAATCGCCAGCACCTGGACCCGAAGAAAATTTCAGGGAAATACTACTTGATATACTCATGAATTATAAACGAAAAAACATACGCAAACAAGGCGACAAACAAAAGTCGATTTACGATATTTAAACAGCTTTACGCCTAAAACAATTAATAACACTGTCGGCAATTAAAACTGCTTTCATTACATCATGTAAGGCTACAACATCAGTCAAACTCATAATTGCATGATAAATAGCTGACTGTGAAATGTTTTGATCCAGACACAATTGAGTTATTGCTCTAATCTGCGATTCATCACTTTTCGAAACAGCAACTGCCAGTTTTAGTAGTGATACAGTTTGAAAATTCAGAATGCCAATTGACCCTACCGCATGCTCTATTGATTTCAAATTATTCATAACCTTTTAAGAAGCTGTTTAAATTTTATAGATGGCGAGATAATAGATAGGAAGATAAAAAGATGAAAATAGAATGTTCATCATCCAGAATTCTCTAAATTATCTAATCCATCTGTCTAATAGCTATTATTATCTCTGTATTCATTTAAATTAAATTTAAACAGTTACTAAGATATAACATCAAAAATAATTAAAAGAGCTCATCTAACTCGTAATTGTTTATGAAGCATTACAATATGTACATTAAACAAGACTCCATTTTGACCAACTTAATTTTATCGATTTTCTTAAATTAAGGTATTATCTCCGTTTATCTTAAAAAAACAAAATCCGCAATTAAATAAGCAACTCATTTTAAGGTGATTACACAATAAATTTTACAATCTATTGTAAAATTTACTTATTTAGCATTATCTTGCAGCCCTTTTAAAAACAAATTAAAAAATTAGCATAAAAATGACGGTAGCAGAACAGTTAAATACATCAAAAAGCACAGCTTTTTCTTTTGAATTATTACCTCCATTGAAAGGAAATAATATCGATAAAGTATTTAAAACCATTGATGCCTTAATTGAATTCAATCCTTTATTTATCAACATCACTTCTCATCGCGATGAAGTCACTTATAGAAATACCGAAAATGGACTTTTCGAACGTCGTGTTTTACGCAAACGCCCAGGCACAGTTGCTGTAGCGGCATCTATCCAACACCGATATGATGTAAAAGTGATTCCACATATTATTTGCAGTGGTTTTACACGAAGCGAAACCGAATATGCGCTTATCGATCTAAATTTCTTAGGCATTCATGATATATTGGTTTTACGTGGCGACAACTCCCATAAAGACCGCTTTTTTACTGCTACTGATGGAGGAAATCAGTATGCCGTTGACTTAGCCTATCAAGTTAACGACTTAAACAATGGCAAGTTTTTAGACGGGACTCAAATTGAACCATTTGAAACTCCGTTTACTTTTGGTGTTGCCGGATATCCTGAGAAACATGAAGAGTCTCCTAATATGGAATCTGACATTTTTTGGGTGAAAAAGAAGGTGGAGACTGGGGCACAATACATTGTGACACAAATGTTTTTCGACAATGAAAAATACTACGATTTTGTTAAACGATGTCGTGCTGAAGGAATCACAGTTCCAATAATTCCAGGCATCAAACCTATTACTTTAATGAATCAGCTAACTGTGTTGCCAAAAATATTCCATGTTGATATCCCGGAAGCCTTTGCAGCAGAACTTCGAAAATGCAAAACCGAAGAAGCTGTTAAACAAGTTGGTATCGACTGGTGTACTCAACAAGCTAAAGATTTGATTAAAAACAATGTTCCTACATTGCATTTTTATTCAATGATGGCAACTCAAAGTGTTCGTGAAGTTGCTAAAAACGTATACTAGCGTTGTTCGGAGGTATTTTGCTTTGCTAGTTGAATGCCTATTTTAAAGCCTAAATAGTCGGCAGTAATAAAATGTGCTTTGCCGCTCACTCCCAATAAAACACGGTTCGCTATTCGATATTGCAAAGTGTAAAACTGCATGAAATACGATGGCGAATCTTGTGGTTTATAAACGTAAACTCCTAATTCCTGAGAAAAATTAAAACCTCCCATCCAAAACTCATGACCTGCAAAAATGGATAATCGACTTTTATCTAGTATCGATCCCGATTGAGTTTGATCAACTTCTAATAGCCCCCCATAGGTTAAGCCATTTATTCGAGTTAATTGAAGTGCTCGTCGGCCATGAATACCAATAATACTGCTAGCTTCCCCTGTATCTTCATCGCCTTTAAATGCCATGAAAAAACTTAGCTCGGTACGTTTTTCTCTATCCCTTGGAGCCATTTCAATACCAGGGCCAAATTTCCGAGGAGGGATTTTATATTCTTTAAACGAAAACTCCATGGCCGCAGTAAAAACGCCATAATTCAAACCGTAATTAGGCTTACTTACACCCCCATTGGAAATATGTTGAAACGAACCTGTCAGCCGAATTCGAGATTTTAAAGTTAAAGGAACATAAGCTGAAAATCCTAAATACAAAGGAAATCCATATTTTTTACTGTAAGCTTCATTTTCAGGATTACTCAATTCATCATATGGCTTTGAAAGATAGATTAATCCCGCACCTCCTCGAATTGACATCATAAACTTATTGGTTGTCATTAAAAATGGCTCCATATAAAAAATGGTAGATGTTCCCCATCCTAAAATATCACTATTGAAATTCCAATATTGAAACATATTACCCATTCGAGGGAATGATCCACAAACATCGCGAATGTGATCAGAAAAATAATGATTGCCCATATCTATTTCGAATCCATATGGCCAAACCCCATTTAAATTCTCAACATGACTCGAATGAATGTAAATCTGACCATAGTTTGCTGCTAATCCAATGTATCCAATTCTTGTGCTTTTTTCTTGACCAATAACTACACTCATCAAAAAGTAAAACAAAACAAAACAAACTTTAAAATATCGCATAACTGTTGTTTTAAGGATTTGAAATAACAAATTATATGAATAAGTTATCAAAATGATTTATCTCTACCAAGTATATTTCATTAATAGTAATATATATATCTATTCACTACCAGTTTTATTAATAATGATTTATCGATTTTCATTGAATAATGTTAAATTTAGAGATGGAAATACTCACCCCTAAAACAATTGCAAGTTATTTTCACCCAATATGAGTCCATACATCAAGACATTCTACTTGTAAAAAGCATCATAATTAACAGCTAACAACATGGGATTACGCAGTATCAATCCAGCAACTGGTCAATTAATTGAATCTTACAACGAATACTTTTCATCCGAAATAGATTTAGTGCTAAATACTTCAATGGAGACTTTTATGCATTGGCAATTTAGTGAAAGCGAAACTCGGATTCATCTGCTAAAAAATTTAGCTCATCAATTACGATTAAACCAACAAGCGTTAGCCACACTCATTACGCTTGAAATGGGTAAACCAATTACCGAATCACTTGGAGAAATTGAAAAGTGTGCCTTAACTTGCGAGTATTATGCCGAGCATGCTATTCATTTACTTTCACCTGAACTGATCAAAACTCAAGCATCAAAATCGTATGCCATAGGAAAAGCCATGGGGCCATTGCTGGCTATTATGCCGTGGAACTTCCCTTTTTGGCAAGTTTTTCGATTCGCAGGCCCTGCTATAACTGGCGGAAATACGGTGGTTTTAAAACATGCTTCCAATGTGTGTGGTTGCGCTTTAGCTATCCAAAAGCTCTTTTCCGATGCTGGATATCCTAAAGGTGCTTTTCAATGTCTGCTCATCCCCAATGTTAGAGTCGAACAACTTATTGCCGATAAACGAATTAAAGCCATTACGCTTACCGGAAGCACACCCGTTGGACGAATTGTGGCACAACAAGCAGGAAAACATCTTAAAAAAATTGTTCTGGAATTGGGAGGCAGCGATCCGTACATTATTTTAGAAGATGCCGACTTAATTCAAGCGGTTGAAGCCTGTGTAACTGGCCGATTGGTTAATGCAGGCCAAAGCTGCATCGGAGCTAAACGATTTATTGTGCTCGAAGGGATCTACAATCGCTTTGAAGAGTTTTTTACTGAAAAAATGAAAACAACCCTTTGGGGAGATCCAATGGATAAACTCACACAAATGGGTCCAATGGCGCGAATGAATTTGCGTGATGATTTGCATGCTCAAGTAATGAAAAGCGTTGATAAAGGAGCAAAGCTTTTAACAGGAGGGTATATCCCACAAGGAGAGGCATACTTTTATCCGCCAACTGTTTTATCTAATGTTTCGCATGGTATGCCTGCTTGGAACGAAGAACTCTTTGGACCAGTTGCATCTTTAATTAAAGTTAAAACCATTGATGAAGCCATTAAGGTTGCCAATGGCACGACATTTGGTCTAGGTGCAGCAGTTTTTACTAAAGATATTGAAAAAGGTCAGTTTATTGCTGAAAATCTTTTAGAAGCAGGATCCTGTTTTGTGAACGATTATGTGCGATCCGATCCTCGACTTCCATTTGGTGGCATAAAAGAGAGTGGCTATGGACGAGAGCTTTCGCACTATGGGATCAAAGAATTTATGAATATTAAAACCGTATGGATAAAATAATGGATTACCAAACTGCATTGTCGAAAACCACCACTATATGCGCTGGCTCAGAGCATTGCGAGTTTGACATCAGTCAGAAATTATATCGATGGAAAGTATCCGAAACGGATATTAAAAAAATAACCACCTATCTTAAACAAAACAACTACATTAATCATCATCGTTTTGCTCAAGCTTTTGTTCGTGATAAATTTAAATTTAATCGCTGGGGATCGCGAAAAATTGAATACGAATTAAAATCGCGAAGAATTGAGTCCTCATTAATTCAAGAAGCTTTAATGCAAATATTAGATGAATCCTCGTACAATCAACTAAAAACAATCTTACAGGAAAAACTCAACCAGATTAAAAATAAAACCCCATTGTTACAAAAAGCATCACTTATTCGCCATGCTGTTTCAAAAGGATATGAACAAAATATGATTTACTCAATAGTTAACAACCTTATCAGCATCGACTTTGAAGACTAATTAACTTTTACAAATCAATGTCGTTTAGTTAAGGAATCTTCTGAAAGGCTTTATTTTATTGGAGTATTGGAAAAAATAGTTCTTTTAAATGTTTGTAATTTACTCTATGATGATTATCTTGTAAGGGTATATAGGGGGTAACCCAAGTGCCAA
>JBBQUP010000072.1:0-18284 GCA_038212305.1 Bacteroidales bacterium | reverse complement strand
CTACTAATCCAGAAACGTGTACAAAATACTCGTTGTTTGAATCTTCTTCGCTAATGAATCCAAATCCTTTTGATTCATTGAAGAATTTTACTGTTCCTTTTTTCATTTTTAATAATAATTTAGTGTTCAAAAGTAATAGTAATTTTTTTAATATGGTAATTTTTTTTAACGCGCGAACACATTTTTTTACCTGAATATTTATTTTCTACTACTGCAACTATTTCAACAACCCACTAATCATCTGTGTTTTAACACTTAAAATGGCAAAATTACGTCAAAAATATTCTATCATTTTTTTTTAATTCAGGCCTAATTTTCAGACTTTAAACTAAAAAAATGGATGAAATGCAACTTCTATTAGGCACTTTTTTCATTAAAAACGTCCAATAAAAGCCACTTCATCGAAAGATGAATCGCAAAAAACAAGATAAAACTATTTTAATTTTAAAAATCGACCTATTTTATAAGCCCATGCGCTCAACTATAAATTTCCCTTTTAGCAAATGACTTATTCATTTACATTGGACTTTGGTAGGCATAAGTTAGGTCTTGTTTTGACAAATTATTAATACATTTGCGGCAAGTATGTTAAAGGACTTGAAAAAAATAGTGACCCACTCGGGTTTATATGGTGTTGGCAATACTTTAGCCAAGCTTAGTGGACTTATATTACTTCCTTTTTTCACTTCCTATTTACCAGTAGCTGTTTACGGGTTATTTGGACTTCTAGAAAGCATATCTATAGTAATTTTAGCTTTATCGAGTTTGGGATTACGCAATGCGCTTCCTCGCTGGTATTGGATACCCGAGAAAGCTCATTTGCAAAAAGAACTATTTTACTCCACAGTTATAGCTTCCATCCTACTTGGGACAATCGTTTTAGTTGGTGCTTACTTTCTGTTACAATCTTTTTCAAACCTAATATTCACCCAAACCCTATCGCAACCCGTGCTCTGGTGTTTTATGGGATCCATGTTATTTAAACAATTAATTGAAATACCACTACTTTCACTACGTGTAAATCAAAATGTTAAGTCACAAACAATTTACCAAGGCATTAACTTAGCATTAACAGTTGTATTTACCTTGTATTTTTTAAAAGTTAATAATGGAGGATTAGAAAACGTTTTTAAAGGGCAGATGATAGCCGGATTGATCACCTTTGTTATTCTGATACCTGAATTAATTAGGTATTCGAAACCCACTTTCTTAAAGCAAGATTTTATTGATATGATGCGCTTTGGCTTACCTTTAGCATTATCAACAGTTTTAAGTCAGATTTTAAGTATGAGCGATCGCTTTATATTAAACTACTTTATTAACCTGGAAGAAGTTGGAACATTTACATTGGCTACTCGTGTTTCGAATGTATTACAAATGATCGTAATATCCTCTTTTTTAAGTGCTTACACACACATTTACTATCAAGGCATGAACAATGAAAACTCAGAAAAACGTATTTTCATGAAAATGCCTCTATATTTTACTCTATTTATTCTTTTTTGCGGTTTAATTATAACTTTATTTGGCAAGGAGATTATTGTACTCTCGGCTTTAAACAATCCCGAATATTGGACTGCAATGGATGTATTGCCTTTACTGGTTTTAGGTTTAATTATTGGCGGCATAAGGCAATTATATATTCTTGATTTAAGTTATCAAAATAAAACAATGATAATTTCGTTTTCCATTGTTTTATCGGGAGTTATCAATATTCTATTAAACCTTTTATTTATACCATTTTGGAATTCAATTGGAGCTGCCTTTGCAACTGCATTGACACAAATAATTGTATCAATATATTTATATTACCAAATTAAAAGGAGCTCCTTAATTCCTTCTGATCTAAGAAAAATAGTAATTCCGTTTATAGCTGCTATTGTCATCACCTTAATTGCAATATCGTTAAATACACAGCCATTATGGATTCGTGCAATTACCAAAATAGTATTACTAGCAATTTTCCCTGTTATTCTTTTATTAACAGGCGTATTTAACTCAACCGAACGCCAGATATTGTTAAATTTCTGGAAAAAATGGAAAGACCTAAAACAAATAACCGCCAATTTTAAAACCCTTAACAATGAATAGAGAACTTAACAATGATGAGATTGACTATCTATTACTCCATCTATCGCACCAAGCTCCTAACATAAAAATTTTATTTAATCAACATGTTATATATACCAATCATTCAACCTGTAACGATACTAAAAAAATAATATTCACTTGTTCTTCTTATCCAGTCAATACCGTTCATTTAGAACCGATTGATCAACTCCCTGTTCTTTTCCCTGTAAGTAATGATTTAACCCGCTGGTATACACTTACGAACAATGGCACGTTAATATTCCATCACGACATACTAAAAAGTGCCTTTTATATCCTTTCGGGCTGGGATGAAGCTCATTCGACAGATGCCGATGAACACGGTCGGTTCCCACATACCTCATCGTTACTTTATCAACTCGATTGGCTTGGTAAACCATTAGTTAATTACTATTTCGAAATCATTTTAAATGGAATTAAGGAGTATTTAGTATTTCATAAGACTCATTTGGATGAACGTAAACCATTTAATCCATTTGCATGCTTTATCAGTCACGATGTTGATCGAATTTGGTATCACCATCCGCGTGAAGCCTATTGGCGTTTTAAACAGTTACTAGGAATAGATGTCTGCTTAATCCCGCGCAAAAAAATGTTTAATGAATGCTTAAACGACTTAAAGTATTTTTGGCGATATAAATCCAAAGATCCTTGGTGGACAATGGATTATTTAGTTAAAACATCGCGAGCAAATGGCATGAAGAACACTTTTTATCTGCTTGATCAAAGTCAGGACAAACAAGGATCGCGATATGCATTTAGCAATCCCCATATTCAAAAATGGAGTAAAAATCTAACTTCTCCTTTAGCAGAAGTTGATATTCATGCACCCTATGCAACAATCGATAAACCCGTTTCACTGAAAGAAACCATCGATCATTTTAAAGCAGCCTTTGGTCGTCATCCAATTGGAGTGAGGCATCATTTTTTACGTTTTCGCTATCCCGACACCTATTTATTACATGAATCGCTAGGATTAAAATACGATGCTAGCTTTGGATTTGCAGGGAAATCAGGTTTTCGAAATGGTTATTGTTTACCCTTTATGCCCTATGATCATAAGGCCAATAAAATAATTAACCTTTGGGTTATCCCGTTGAATGCCATGGAGGTAACTTTTTTAAACTATGAAAAAAGTGGTTGGAAGTACTTTTCAGATTCAATAAATACGATGGTTGATGAAACAATGAAATTTGGCGGTGTATTTTCGTTGTTATGGCACAATTGCCGATTTGATGAAAAGTCATTTCCTGGAATTACAGATTTTTATTCAAAAACCATTAAGTCGATTCATCAAAAAGGGGCAAAAGGTATTTTGGGATCCGAAATTGCATCGCACATGGATTCTCTCACCTCTGGATTTTAAACTCAAAGAATTCATCAACAAATACTTCACTAGTAATAATCTGCTCCACTTTAGCATAAGCAGAACCTTGCTTGGCATGATACAAAAATGTTTCAACTAAATCGACGTCTCCCTGTACCATAATTTGAACCGATCCATTGGTGCTATTTTTCACCCAGCCTTTTAAACCCAAATCTTCAGCTAGACTAGCAATAAAATAACGATATCCGACTCCTTGCACCCGACCAATCACCTTGCAGTCAAACGATTTCATATTAAAAATAGATTCAGTAACTGTTTAAATGAATACAGATAAAGGAAGAAAAATAGATATGAGACCGATAGAAAAGCTATTTTAGGACTATTTCTAGCATTTACCCAAATCAAATTTTTACTACCAGATTAAATACTTACATACCAAAATAGAAAAATCAACGTTTTTCACTCAATTGTCTGTTTGTCAAATTCGAATGAAATTATGTATCTTTCATCCGAAAAACAAATTGTACTGCAAATCAGTGCATATTTATATTTTAAATTATTGAATGTAAAAAGATTAGAGCGAATGTCTTCAGTTAAATATATATGGTTGCTATTAATTATTACCAGTTCGGGATGTATAATGATGAAAAATCCATCCGGAAATGCCTATAAAACGTACGAGCTTGGAGAATATTCGCGTGCAGCCAATTTGTTCAAAAAATCCGTAAGTGCCGAAAAAAATAAATACACCAAAGGAGAGTTATCGTTTTACTTAGGCGAATGTTACCGAATTACCAATAAACCTTCGAAAGCGGCAAGTGCTTATAGTAAATCTTTACGTTCAACTTATCAAAATCCACTCGCAGAGCTATATATGGCTCAAATGCTTTTAATGTCGGGCAAACCAGATAAAGCCGCCGAAAGTTTCACCCACTATCTGGAAAAAAATCCTCATAACACATTAGCAATTAACGGACTTACATCAGCTAAGTTAATTGAAAACATGAAGCCTAACCGATTAATGGAGGTAAAAAAAGTTAAAGAACTCAACTCAAAATACAGCGATTATTCTCCGGTTTATGGAAGCAAAACAGGAGATATCATTTATTTCTCATCGATGCGATATGCTGGGAAACGCAAGGGACAAAACAAAATTACAGGTCAAGGTAATTCTCATATCTATTTTACACAATTAGACACCAAAAATAAATGGAGTTCGGCAACACTAATGGATGAACCCATTAATACACAATTCGATGAAGGGGCTTTATCGATGAGCAGTGATAACAAAACCCTTTATTTCACACGCTGTCTTTTTGATAAAACCAAAGAATTGGGATCAGAGATTTTTATGGTAAGTCGTTCAGGCGGCCGATGGGGAGATCCTGAACAGATAATTCTAGGAGGTGACTCAATAGTATATGCTCATCCAGCTATTTCTGCCGACAACCTTACTCTATATTTTGTGTCGGATATGCCTGGTGGTAAAGGCGGTAAGGATATTTGGAAAGTGGAACGCGCCGACCAAAATGGCAAATGGGGACTACCAATAAATTTAGGTGCGCCTATTAATACTCCCGGAGACGAAATGTTTCCCACCTGCCGCGACAATGGGTCTTTGTATTTTAGTTCTAATGGACATGCTGGATATGGTGGATTAGATATTTACCAAGCCGAATTTAGGGAAAACCAATCCACGCTCATCAAAAACATGGGCGCTCCTATAAATTCGACAGCCGATGATTTTGGCATCGTTTTTTTACCCGGAAAAGAGGATGGGTTATTTTGTTCATCTCGAGAAAATTTAAAAGGCGTTGACAATATATTTTCATTCAATACCCGAATTATTCGTTATGGATTATCGGGGAAAATTTTGGATGAAAAAACTCATAAACCTATTGAAAATGCTTATGTTCGAATGGTTGGTAGCGATGGGACTAACGACAAAATACAGATTGAAGATGATGGAGTTTTTTCGATAAAACTCAAAAATAATACCGACTATGTTTACCTTGTAGCTGCACCGGGATACCTAAATCAGAAACAAAAATTCACTACCCAAAATCTCAACGATGATACCGACTTTTTGTTTGATATTTATTTAATGTCGAGCGAAAGACCCATTGTGTTTGATGATTTAACATTTAATAAAAAATCGTTCGCCATCGATCCCGAAATGGTTCCATCATTAGAGCGTATTTTTACCATCCTATCCGAAAATCCACAATTAAAAATCCAAATTGTCACACACACCGATGGCGAGGGCGACGAAACACAAAATGTAGTGTTATCACAAAAACAATCGCAAGCGATACTTGATTATTTAATTAAAAAAGGCATTGCAACAGAACGGTTATCCGCCAAAGGCGTTGGTGGAAGCGAGCCGGTTGTAGCAGACAAAGAGCTCATTCGAAAATATCGATTCTTATTTCAAGATGAAGCAATAACTGAAGAACTTATTGAATCACTTCGATTAAAAGATCAGGAAATAGCTCGTCAGATCAACCGACGAACTGAGTTTAAGGTAATCAAATAGATAACCGCTTAAATTCATTTGAACAAGACAGATATTCCTATTACAATGAATTTACAACACATAAAAAAAATAGTCATACTACTAAGTGCAATACGACTTTTGCCTCATATTATTTTGTACAATTCTCATAAAAGCAAAAAAATAATACAATATGATGTAGAACGTTGGTTGAAGCTAACTAGTTCAGAAAAAAATATTCAATTTGGTTTTATAAAACTGATGACATTTTTCCCAGAATATCGAAATCTATTTTACAGGAGAATTGGAAGATATTCATTAGTAATAAATTGGCTATGTCCTAAAATGAATACCCTATTCATTTTAACAAAAGAGATTGGTCCAGGATTATTTATTGAACATGGATTTGCAACAATAATATCTGCGAAATCTATTGGTCGTGATTGTTGGATTAATCAACAAGTAACTATTGGATATTCAAATAAAACGGATTGTCCAGAAATAGGAGACTATGTAACTATAGGTGCTGGAGCAAAAATAATTGGAAGAGTGAAAATGGGAAATAACTCTATAGCTGGAGCAAATACCGTAGTTGTAAAGGATGTTCCTGAAAATTGTACCGTTGTGGGTATTCCTGCATATATTATTCGCAGAAATGGCATTAAAGTAAAAGAAAAACTATAACTGACACACATGCAATAAAACAATTGGGTGCAAAACCAATTGTTATTGATAGTGAAAACGATGATGCAAAACAGGTTGAGCAATGATAAAAACTCATTGTAGAAGGAGTTAATTTTTTGATTACCACTTGTGTGAATAGTAACTTTGAGAGATCAACAAATTTACTCTCGAACTAACTCCCACGTAGCCAAACACAAGCTATGCTCAGACTCTAAATAATTGATTGACAATTTATATTGAGTCTCTATCTGCATAATATATTCAACCAAGGTTATTTGATTAACTTGAAGCAAGTGATTCAAATCGTTCAATATCGAAATTCGATTTTTAGCTTGTTTACAAAAGTCGAACTGCTGCTTGGTTTGCTCGTATTGCATAATTTGCCGTTCTATCGTCTGCATTGCCATACTTTGAATGTGCTTATTCCCAGCCTGTGCAGCGTTTAAATTTAACAGAGCCGTTTTAACTTTGTAGCGATTTTCGAACAGTGGAATGGTCATCCCCACCACAACGCCATGAAAATTTTCGCTTGGAAGATATTCGCCAGCAAACCCTAAGCTAAATTTAGGCATCGTCTCCGATTTCGTCAGATTCAAATTATTGATGTTTAAACCTTCCTCGGATTGTGCTTGTTGTATTTGAGGCAATGCGTTCACCCGGTTGGTTTTCCACTCCTCATTAAAAGCAGGAACTATCCATGACGGATAATCCATATCCGCAAAATCAATGGGTTGTCCCCCATTTAATGCAACAAGCTCGCCTTTATATACTTGCTGTTCATTCTCAAGTTTTTGAAAGTCGTATCGAACCTGCACGCGCAAGGCATCGGCACGCTCACTATCGAACCGACTGTTCAATCCCATTGCATAACCTTTCTCAACGACTGTAGCCATTGAATCAACCATTGATAATTCCAGTTTTTTTTGTTGCTTGAGCTTATTCAACCACACAAGCTTCAAACAAATGGTTTGGGTTTGATGTACTAACTCGCGAACCGCTTGCTGTTGCTTTTGAGTGAGCAGCGCTTGTTCAATATCCACACCTTTTTGCCGATAATAATAAACTGTTGGAAAGTCGAACGATTGTTTTATCGAAAAATCTTTGCGACTACCTATCACGCTCGGATTTCCGTTTAATAAACCAGCCTCTACTTCAGGATTGCTCAACCCAAGACCCGTTTTAGCTTCCATTTTGCTGGCCTCTGCTTGCAATAGCTGCGTTTTTAACCAGGTGTTATTTTTTATAACTAGAGGCAAAACCTGCTCCATTGTACTTTGTCCTTCCACCAAAAATGGAATGAACAGAAAAACGAAAACTAGTCTTCGCAAGAAAACTCCAAATACTGCGTTAATCTCATTTTGAAAAAAATCATGCACAAAAGTGAACTCCTTGATTTTCAAAATTTCGAAAGCTTTGTCTTTGAAGTTTTCTTGACAAAGACAGCGAAAAAATGTATTTTTCTTGCTGACACTAACTAATTTGAGAATATGTCGATTCATCAGAATTTTTTTAATTAATTGTTTCGGTTGCTTTCTTAAACATGCTGTAAACCACAGGTATCACAAATAAATTGAGAACTGTTGATGTTAACAATCCTCCTAATATAACTTTGGCCATGGGACTTTGAATTTCATTACCGGGTGCCTCCCCATTCATAACCAGTGGAATAAGCGCCAAAGCGGCTGTAAGTGCTGTCATTAGTATAGGATTAAGACGGCTAACCGAACCCTGAATAATTTGATTGGGATGATAACCATTCAAAGCTTCTAATTGGCGGTAGTGCGACACCAGCAGAATGCCATTTCGGATGGCAATACCAAACAAGGTGATGAACCCAATTATGGCAGGAATACTCACCACACCACCCGTGAAAAGCAGCGTAAAAACTCCTCCTATCAACGCCAAAGGTAAGTTTATGAGGATGATTAATGCCGGACACCAATCTTTAAACTCCTGATAGAGCAGTAAGAATATAATAAAAAGTGCGCCTAATGAGGTGAACATCAAAGTACGTGAGGCCGATGCTTCACTTTCGAATTGTCCGCCATACTCAATCCGATAACCCGCAGGCAGTTGCACTTTTTGATTGATGGCAGATTTCACATCGGCAATCACACTGCGTAAATCGCGCTCCGACACATTGGCCGAAACCACCAGTTTGCGCTGAACATTCTCGCGGCTAATAGATCCTGGTCCAGTGGTAGATATAATGTCTGCCACATCACCCAACGGCACATGATTTCCTTCGCCGGTATCGAGTAACATCGATTTTAAACTCTCAATGGTTCGTTGAGAGTCGCCATCGTATTTTAGAACCACATCGGTGCGATAGGCTCCATCAAAAAGATCTCCAACCTTTTCGCCACCTAAAATCAAATCAACAAAACGATTAAAGGTTTCGATGGATATGCCATGAACAGCTAGCATTGCTCTGTTAGCACGTATCTGAATTTGCGGGACACCGGTAAGTTGTTCCACCGCAACATCTACCAAACCTTCGATGTTGTTGGTTGCATTTTTCACTTTATTTCCCAGCTCCACCAGTTTAGGCATCTCATTACCAAACAGTTTAATGGCAATATTGGCGCGAGTTCCCGAAAGCATGTGATCGATGCGATGACCCAATGGTTGGCCAACTGTTGTGGCAATTCCCGGTATGGATGCCAGTCGTTGGCGAACCTCAGCCAAAAATTCTTGTCTATTGCGATCCTTCAAAGTGAAATTAACATCTATTTCGGCACCATTGGTGGTTTGCGAATGTTCATCGAGCTCACCCCGTCCCGTTCGTCGGGCTGTGCTTTCAACTTCGGATATCTCCAACAATTCGTGTTCCATGATGTTACCCAATCGGTTGCTCTCATCGAGCGAAATGCCTGCTTTGGTAATGGCTGAGATGGTTAATGCCCCTTCGTTAAATTCGGGTAGAAAACTACGTCCCATGAGAGATAACAGTCCAATTGAGATGAGGATAAAAACCGTGGATAACCCAATAACCCAAGCTTTTTTATTGAATATTTTTAGAAGAGCCTTTTCGTACCATCTTGCGATCCATCGGTTAACAAACCCTTCTTTTTGATGTTTTTGCAAATACTTATCATCGCTTAAAAGCAGATAACAAAGCAAAGGCGTTAGTGTCATGGCAACAATTAACGACACAAAGAGCGACACCAAATAGGCAATGCCTAACGGTTGCAATAAGCGTCCCTCCATGCCTGAGAGAAAAAATAAGGGGACAAAGGCAACCATGATGATGAGTGTGGCATTTAGAATTGATGAGCGTATCTCAACCGATGCATCGTAAACCACTTTTATGGTTGGCAGTTGATTGATTTTGGGCAATTGATGGTTTTGGCGCAGTCGTTTATAAACGTTTTCCACATCAATAATGGCATCATCCACCAACGAACCTATGGCAATAGCCATTCCTCCTAAGCTCATGGTATTCAGGGTGAGCCCCATCCATTTCATGGTTAAAATAGCACCTAGTAGCGACAAAGGAATAGCCAGTAACGAGATTAGCGTGGTTCGAAAACTTCCTAAGAACACAAAAAGGATGATAATAACAAACAAACCGCCCTCTAGCAACGCACGTTGAATGTTCGAAACAGATGTTTCAATAAAGTCGGCTTGGCGAAATACACTGGTATCGAGCTTAACATCAGGCGGTAAGGTTGCTTTTAGCTGATTTAGGCGTTCTTCGATGGATTGAGTTAAAGCCAACGTATTGGCTCCAGGCTGTTTACTCACCGATATAATAACTGCTGGAGATCCATTTTGAGAGGCGACACCCATTTTTATGGCAAACCCATTGGTAACAGTAGCCACATCACCCAAAGTAACCACCCGCTTGTTAACGGTTTTAATCACCGAAAGAGCCAATTCATCAGGCTGGTTAGTACGTGCCAAGCCTCGCAAAACAAACTCGTTGCCAAATTCGCGGATGACACCTCCGGCCGAATTGTGCGAGAAGGATTGACAAGTGGCAGCGACCTCATCAAGTGAAACGCCATGCAAGCGAAGTAATTCAGGATGGATGACAACATGAGTTTGACGGTAATCGCCTCCTATAATGGTAACTTGCGATACGCCAGTGGTTGAGAGTAATAGCGGCTCAATAACCCTACCGGCAAGTAATCTCAAATCAGCCATTGAAGTTGAATCGGCTTGCATGCCAATAAACAACACTTCGCCCATCACACTGCTTTGAGGTGCAAGTGCAGGAATGCCAACGCCATCGGGCATTTGTGCTAATACTCCGCTCAGTTTCTCACTCACTATCTGTCGAGCATTAAGCACTTTTGTTCCCCAATCGAATTCGACCCAAACAAATGAGAAGCCGTTGAACGAAACCGATCGAACCCGTCGAACATCGGTGGCTCCGTTTACGTCCGTTTCAATGGGGAAGGTGACTAGTTTTTCAACCTCCTCGGCAGCCATGCCATGAGCATCGGTCATTACCACCACGGTAGGAGCAGTTAAATCAGGAAACACATCAACTTCCATATTAGTTGCCACATATAACCCTGAGGCCATCAATATGAAAGCCATTAACAATATGAATAGTCGATTTTTTAACGAAAAATCTATGGTTTTATTTAACATTGTGATAAGGATTAATGTACATGACCCGCATGTGGATCGAGTTTAGATGATTCACCAGCCAATTTTACCAACATAGCACTTTCGGTAACCACTTGCTCATTTTCGGTTAAACCCGACTCAATGGCCGATTCAATTCCATTAGTGCCAGTTATGTGAATTTCACGCTTTTCGAATTCAAATGGTTCGATGCGCACCATCACATAAAAAAGTCCTTGTTCTTCTAAAATTGCTTGATTAGGAATAACCAATTGAGTTTTATTATTATCCTGAAATAGATATATGTTAACAAACTCACCTAATCTTAAACTTAAAGTATTTGTCATGTTAAAAGTTACTAAATAACGATGCATTTCCGCATCCATAACATCACTTAAAGCTTCAAATTGCAGATTTATATCTTTTCCCAATAACCATTTATCCTTTCCGGGTAGTTGAATATTGGCATCACAACCATCGTTTAGTCGATGACGTTGATCGCTGGTTAACCACGCTTGTAGTTGGACCTCATCGGAATTAACAATCAGAAACAACGGTTCACCACTTTCCACCACCTGACCATTTTTGACAGTCATTTTCACCAATCGCCCATTAAATGGTGCTATTAACGTTTGTCCAATAGGCGAAAAAGAAGCGTTGAGCGTTTCGTATCGACTCTTAGCATCCTGAAAATCGTTCTGAGTTTGCATCCACTCAGCTTGTGAAACTAAACCCGAATCCTTTAATTTAGATTGATGTTCGAACTTCACTTTCAATTGATTGTATCGGTTAAGCGCCTCGTTGTATCGCATGGTGGCATTATTTTCGGCTAATCCCGATCCTTCAACAACACCCAAAATAGTTCCTTTTGCAACAAATTGGCCCCCCGACAGATTACTTGAAATTGAAACAATTCCTGAAGTACGAGCAGAAACCCATTGCTCATTTGAACTGACTGGTTTAACTTCGGCTGCTAACTTAATACTAATGCTAAAAGGTTTCTGCTCTACTTTAGCAAACTGACAACCCAGCATCCATTGTTGAGGTTTAGAAAGATAAATCACACCTTCCTCGTCGTGATGTTCTGCTGATTCAGTGTAATTACTATATACTTCAATATCGTTTGATTTTAGTTCTTCAATTAAACCATTAATTTCAATGGAAATCCTTAATTCACCTTTCCCAATTTTTAACGGTTTTAATGTGCAAGCATAGATTCCAGCTGATTTTTTTTCTGCAATCTGAAAAATGTCATGCTCGCCCACTATTAAACCCACTTTAATTTTAGCAGTATCTAACGGTTTACCGTCGGATAAACGAGTAATATATAGTGTTGAATTTATATCTTTGTCTTTTATAAATCTTTCATTAACAATAATTATTTCATAGCTATCAGAAGTAATACTATAAGTTTCAATATGACTTTCCTCAGTGCTAGGTTCATTTTCGTTGGGATGACCACAGCTCAATACGAGCAGAGTCAATATAAAGTATAATATGGATATTGATTTTATCATTTGTTTAAAATTAGTATTAAGATTCAAGACGCAAGGATCAAGACACAAGACTAAATCATATCGTTTCATTTAAGAATATAGTTTAGCCGTCGGCGCAATGTGCATAACCAACTAATTGAT
Source organism: Bacteroidales bacterium (assembly GCA_038212305.1). GTDB lineage: Bacteria > Bacteroidota > Bacteroidia > Bacteroidales > Marinilabiliaceae > JBBQUP01. The sequence goes on along the minus strand of JBBQUP010000072.1, from coordinate 5,455 downwards.
CAGTAAATAGAATGGATTTTTAGACAAGCGTTATCAAACAGCAAAAAGGAATTATACCTTAATAAATAAATAAGGTCACAATTGGTATCTTATTAAATGTTTGATGATTAGTCTCTCAAATAACTACGAAATAGCTGGAGGTCCTCGTAAATAGAAATTCGCTGAACACGAATTTTGAGTTGTTAAGTGAGTGTTTGAAGAAAAAATAAAATCGCTAGGAGTTAAACAAAGAACGTCATGTTTATTGACTCTGAAATAAGGCGATAAAAATGACAATAATTGCCTTTCGTTCAATTGCTTAATGTTAAAAACACAAAAAGCATGATTGGATTGATCACAACAAGGCTCGGGATGCACTTGAACTGCAGCATGGTTGGACAAACACAACGCTTCAATTTGGCATTGAGCAACTTCTTCGGAATGGTGATGGTGCGGAATAACCATGTGGGCAAATACGATGGCGTAGATGCTCAAAAAAATGAATGATACTATTTTCCGCTTCAAAAACATGAGGTAAAGATAGTGTTTTTAAGCAATTTAAAACATTTCTAATATTGCTTGTATTAACACATTGGGAACATCCAGCAGTTTAGGACAAAATAGAAAAGAACACCTGCCTCAATTTCCTTCCATCCTAAATATTACATGTTCAACCTTTAAATCAGCACCCTCAGTATGTTTAATTTCTCCTGCCTGGATTCGGTGGGTACTTTTGCTTCATAAATTTTATTATCAGCTAAAAAATAAAACAATGAAAACAAAAGGATTATCAATTCTCGCAATTTTATTTCTACTTTCAATCAGCTTTTTCGCACAAGAAAATGAAAAGCGGTTTGGGTTTGAATTGAGCACTGGAGCCTCAATGGCAACAAGTAAATTAGGCGATGCAGAACTAAAGCCAGGCCTTGGTTTTGAAGGAGTTTTTCACTATCGATTTATGCCTCATTTAGGTGTTTATGCTGGTTGGGGATGGAACAGATTTGGCTCTGACAACTCATTTGCAGGCGATGATGTTTGTTTTGAAGAAACCGGATATGTGTTTGGTTTGCAATTTAAGCACCCATTTGGTGAATCTCCTGTTAAATATTACCTAAGAGCTGGTGGTTTGTATAATCACATTGAAATTGAAAATGCCGAAGGGGATATTATTAATGATACCCAACATGGTTTCGGTTTTCAGCTTGCAGGTGGTATTGATTTTAATTTGGGTTCAAATTGGAGCTTAACGCCAGGATTAAAATTCAATTCCCTATCGAGAGATTCCGAATTTGAAGGGATTTCCAGAAATCTAAACCTAAATTACATTTCCTTGAGGGTGGGGATTCTGAAAAAGTTCTAAATCATAAATAACAGGAGTAAAGATTGGGGAAAACACTAAATTAACAATACATACAGTTTCCCCCAGTCTTTTAAAAAATCAATCAAAAACTATTTTAAAGCGAATTAAATGAAACATATAGTTATATTGGTTTTAGCCATCATTAGTCTATTGCTATATTCTTATGAAAAAGAGATTCTAAATCATTTTGGTTTTAACTCGGCCATTAGCAAAAACTCAAATAGTATTACCATCATGCATATTGAAGATGGCGCAGCAAAAGTTAATTTAGAGCAACCGTTGTTATTCCCGAAGGCGAAGTGAATGTTGAATTGATAAATCCCGTTGGATAAATTTCTTATAAAAACATACACGCGCCATATGATTTGTCAATTAATAGACATTCGATGCAGAAAAAGAATATTGGAAATTATGCCAGTTTAAAGAGAATAGGTTCAATTGATTTGCATCTATCTTATTGGCATGATGCTTTTTTATTTATTTTTGATATTTAATAACGAGCAATATGAGTTTCAGGCAAATACATAATTTTATTTCTTTTGGCAGTTTGCTGAAATTGCTGATTGGTTTAGCTATTGGAGTACAAATTATCGTTATTTCATTTAACCATATTATTGGTTATTATGAACTAGAAAATTACATTCACTTTTTCACCCGTCTTTTAAGAGGTTTCTCCCTTAGTTTACTCGCCGGATTCTTAATTTCATATCCTGATTTATTCATGATTCAATACATGAATAAGATAGCTCCATGGGGCAAAAATGTTTTAAAAAGAATTCCTATACAGCTGGGTTTAACGGTTCTTATAGCAGCGCTTATATCGACATTAGTTACCGCATTTGCCAATTGGATTAAGGTTTACACTGAGGATATTGCCGGCGTATACATTACAAATATTTTGATTTATGCTGTAGTTAATATTCTTGCGGTAGCAGTATTCGAGGCATGGATATCTTTTGAAGAAAGTACAAAAAAGAAGAGAATTGCAGAGGATCTAAAACAAGAACTGCTCATGGAAGTTGCCAATAGAGAAATGTACGAAACCCAAATACTTGAAGAGGAGCATAAAAACAGGTTGGCCCAACAACATATTGAGCAAGTTAAAAAACTCAATAAAAATCTTGAGCAAGAGATTGAAACGAGAGCGCAAATTACCAAACAACTTAACGAAAGCCGTGAGCAGTTAAACAGCATTCTGTCAAACCTGGCTGGTGCCGCCTACCGTTGCTATTTTGATGACAGCTATACGATGAAATACATAAGCGAAAAGATCTTCGATATTTCAGGCTATCACGCATCAGAATTTATCGAAAATACTGAACTTACTTTTGCTTCAATTATTTACCCCGATGATCAGGAATTATGCAAAATTAGCCTTATGGAAGCTACTTTGCAAAAAAGCCGATACGAGTTTGAGTACAGAATTATGCATAAGAGCGGCCGCATTGTTTGGGTAAACGAAAATGGCCAAGGAGTAAGCAACCATGATGGAAAACTAGAGTGTTTGGATGGAATTATTGTTGATATTACCCGAAGAAAAGAGGCTGAATTTGCCGCAGCGGAAAGCGAAAGAAACTATAAAGAGTTAATGCACTTTCTTCCTCAACCAGTTTTTGAGCTGGATGGCGAAGGGAACATTCTGTTCAACAATAAAGCAGGACAGGAATTTTTTGGCATTGAAGACCCTGAAAAATCTAACACGAAAATTTCGGCACTTAATTTCTTTATCGATAAAGATAAGCCTAGGGTTATTGAGAATATAAAAAAATCAAATCAGGCAATTAAGACTTTACCTAATGAGTATACTGTTAAAAAAACCGATGGCACACTTTGTCCGGTTATGATATTTGGCTCTCCCATAGTTCGTAACAATAAGGTTGTTGGTCGCAGAGGTATTATCATTGATATATCCGAGCGGAAAAAGCAAGAGGAAAAACTGCTAAAAGCAAAAGAAGAATTAGAACGAATAAACAACACCCTTGAGCAAAGCGTTGCCGAGCGTACAAAGCAACTTACCGAGACAAACACACAGCTGTTGAAAGTGCAAAAAGAGAATCTGCAATCGCAGTTTGAAGTATTGAAGCAACAGGTAAACCCACATTTCCTTTTTAATAGCCTGAACGTGCTGACCTCTCTTATCAAAATTGACCCCGATTTGGCCGAGTCCTTTACAGAAAGACTCTCGAAGGTTTATCGTTACGTACTTGAGAACAAGGAGAAGGATCTGGTTTGCCTTAGCACCGAATTGGAGTTTTTAAATGCTTACCTATTCCTGCTCGATATCAGGTTTATGAAGAAGCTGTTCATCGATATTAAAATCGACAAATCGTACTACGATTACCTGATACTGCCCATTGCCATTCAGCTAATAATTGAGAATGCTATTAAGCACAATACTTTCTCGAAAGCCCAACCATTAAAAATTGAAATTTTTATTGACAACCAGGAACAATTGAACATAATCAACAACCTGAATGTGAGGGTCACTAAATTTGTTTCAACAGGAGTTGGCCTCGAAAACATCAACCGAAGATACGCCCTTGTATCCGACCAAACACCCGAGTTCATAAAAACCAAGGAACATTTTATTGCCAAACTTCCTTTACTCAAATCGGAAAAAACTGAAACAGAATAATACAAGAAATTATGAAAGTCGTAATTGTAGAAGACGAAGCATTTGCAGCTTTGCGATTGAAAAAGATGATTCAGGATTTTAATCCCAATATCGAAATTATGGCCGAACTCGAATCGGTTGCAGAATCGGTAAAGTGGTTCAAGTCGAACCCCGAACCCGATCTTATATTCCTCGATATTCATCTCGAGGACGACCTCAGTTTCGCCATCTTCGAACAAGTAAACATTTCAAGTCCTGTAATCTTCACCACAGCATTTGATGAGTACGCCATTAAAGCATTCAAACTAAAAAGCATCGACTACCTCCTGAAGCCTATAATTCACGAGGAACTTGCTGCAGCCTTGAAAAAGTATGAACAGTTTAGCGGTTTGCATCGCAACGCTATCGACTTGCCATCGCTTTACAACCTTTTGACCACTAAGGATAAAAAGTATCGAGAACGTTTCTCAATTTCGGTAGGCACAAAAATAAAAATAGTTGAAGTAACGGATATTGCCTACTTTTTTGTAATGGACAAAGGGGTTTACCTTCGCACAACACAGGGCACCACTTTAAATGTCGATTTCACACTGGATAATCTTGAGGAGATTCTTAATCCCGCTTCGTTCTTCAGAATTAATCGCAAATACCTAATAAACATTGCATCAATTGCCAACATGGTGGCTTACTCACGCGCACGTGTAAAACTGGAGCTTAAACCCAAAGCCGATGATGAGTTCGATACCATTGTAAGCATTGACCGCTCATCTGATTTTAAAAAATGGCTAAATAGTTAACTTGAGAATGGAAAATTTCAGGGAAAATATTGATCGGCAAATTGAGTTCAACCGGGCTAAAAATTTCTTCAGCAGTAATTCCGTTAACTCACTGGCTTTTACCGATGACACAATGAATGCCATTAAAAAGCTAGGAGTTATTGGTAAGGTATACGAAAATATTCTGATAGACTATTCAACCGATAAATGCCTTCAGGAATTCTGCAGAATAAATCAGTACTTCTCATTTAACAATGAGGCAAAGCAAGGATTAAGGGAGATTTATGTTGAACTCTTTTCAAGCATTAAAAGAAAAAATGAGTCAATCGATGAACTCTCAATCAATCACTATAATAAACTAAAAAATTGGCTATTAAAAACTAATCCATATGCCGAAAAGGTTTATCAGAACCACGATGCAATAATTCAGCCCATCGCTTGTTCGGAATACAGCGCAGAATTTCAAATTGAACTACTTCAAATAGATGTCAGCCAGCTAATGGAACCAGTACTGGATATTGGTTGTGGCAAACAAGGGAACTTAGTAAACCATTTGCGAACCCAAGGAATTGAAACTTTTGGAATTGACCGTTCTGCAGATGACAATTCATTTTCAACCAACATGGACTGGCTTGAGAATGAGTATGAAAATTCAAAATGGGGAACAATAATCAGCAACCTTGGGTTCTCCAATCACTTTAACCATCACCACTTACGAAAAGATGG
>JBBQUP010000071.1:0-18792 GCA_038212305.1 Bacteroidales bacterium | reverse complement strand
CTTAAGATATAAACATTTTGGAGCACCTAATAGTACAGGACTTTCGCATACCAATTTGACAGATGTTCGCAATGATATTCGGGTATATCCTAATCCTTTAAAGCAAAATGAAGATTTAACCATTGACTTTGGTGCCAAATTGGAAAAGGCAACTGTTGAAATTTTCGACATCAACGGCAAAATGTTCTACAGCCGTTCCATCGAAAATGCTTCGAAAATGAACTTGGGGACTAATGATTTATTACAAAGTGGATTTTATATTGTAAGAATTAGCGTTACGAATAATGTTTATAATCAGAAATTAATTGTTAAATAGAAGATTCGTTTTTTCAATTTAAAAGCTGCCTAATATAATTTCATTTGTATAGGCAGCTTCTTTTATTATTGTATAACCTCAAGTATGGCAACTGTCATTGGACTGGTAATCATCTTACTTTTCTTTATACCTATCCATGACTTTGTAGTAAAATCTTTTATTTCTTCATCCAGATACTGTCCTGTGAAAGCATCGAACCATTTTAGATTCACTTTTTCACCTTTTATGCTAGGCAAATTGCCTTCCAATGCAGTCATGCCAGGTGGCAGATAAAATAAATATACAGTTTTATTATCGGTGAGACAATAAGGCGAAAAGAAATACTGTGTGGGTTCGAGTTTGGCAAAGTCATAATCTTGAAATAATTGGACAAAATGCTTTAAATATTCGAACTTAGGTTTTTGATTACCCTCAAGTGTTGTAGGATTATAGACAACTTCATACCATGAAGTATTTTGCCAATAATAGGTTGAATATACACCAGCAAAAGCACATTGATAATTTCGGTCTAAACAAACATCGGCATCGGTATATGCACCATTAAATATAGAGTGGGAAGTTTTCTCATAACCACCATGCTCAATATTAAATACAGGTTTTTCAGGAAAAGTAGTAACAGCTAATTTCATTTCATTATATAGATTTGGTCGCCACTCTTGTACTGAAATAAAATCGACTTTGCCTGGAAAAGCAGAGCAATATGAATAATCGTGAACCGATAACAATCGATTATATCCGTCAAGCGTTTTTAATCTATCTATTCTTCGGGTAATGTAATTCATATCATCGTGACCATAAGCCAATGCTTCCTTCGAAATATCCCAAATTAGGTTTGGATATGCTTGGTATCTTTTTACAACATAGTCAAAATATAAATTGTCATCACATGATTCGGGTTTTGGCCAATTTACTTTTTTATTCCACACGTAAATCATGAGGTGTGATACAATGTTTTCGCTATTCAAATGAGCAATTACCCTGTCTAAATGTTTGAAAAAATCAATATTTAAAGAAGAATAATCGGGTGCATCGTTGGTGCCTTTATACGGGAAAAAATTAGGCTTAGCAAAACTATGCTCTGGTTTTACTTTTTCTCGTTCGCCCCAAAGAGCATCGTAAGCATAAACATTCATAACTATTTGATTGAATTTGTTTTGCTTCACTTGAGAAATGATCTCACGTGTTTTCGGAATGTCATTTTTATTATCGAAGTCAAGAGCGAATAACCAATCGAGCTCATAGGCCATAGAAAAGTAAGGACTCCCATCGGAATATTGAAATCGTTGTGGGTTTGTTTTCGAAATGCAAACCGGACCATGTTCGTTTTTATTGGTAGTAGGTGTAACCTGAAAAACACCTGATCTCCCAGCAAGTTGGGGTATTGATGAATAGGTCGAATAAGTCCACTCGCCTTCTAAGGACGGGCAGAACCTTACAACCCAAGTACTATTATCATTATAGAAACCTGGTACTTTTAATTTTTCGCCATTCTTATTGATAAATACAGCTCCAAATATAATTTCGTGAGGATTACTCACTTTGTTTTTACAAACAATTGATATATCATTTACACACCATTTCTCGATTGTTGATTTTTCTTGGCAGAAGCAATTGAAGCCAGAAATAAATAAAATAAAACTTAAGTAGAATGTAATTTTCATAGTTATTTGGATTCATAAGAATTTGATGATATTTCACTGCAAAAAAATCAATATTATTAAATCGAGGCTGGTTGAAAAGTGCATAATATTTTCTTTACGAGATATATGAAAAAAGTGAGTTTGATTACCTTCGGGGAACTCGCAAGCTTGGTTGCTTTTAGTCTTTAGCAATGATGCTTTGATTGATTTTTCATTCAGCCGCATACAATTTCCATACTATAAAGTTAGTGGAAAAATCATGCAAATATATATTAAATTGATCTAAAGTACTATAAAAATTTACACACAATTGTACTTTAGAACTTCTAAGAAAAGTTCAAAAACAAATTTTTTCAAATCAGAATCGCATGAATAGATTTCAAAGAATTATATGAGTTTTTAAATATGGTTTATACATTGGCTTGAATCCGTTAATCATTTTACTTACCAACTATCCGATTATGCCAATTAACAAATTGTTTCAACCCTTCTTCGAGAGTTGTTTTGGGTTGATAATTAAACAATTCTTGAGCTTTCGAAATGTCTGCAAATGTGGTATCAACATCGCCAGGTTGCATGGGCATTTGTTTTGTTTTAGGCAAGATATTAAGTGCTTCTCCAATTTTTTTAATCAAATAATGCAATGGGACTGGTGTGTTGTTCCCTAAGTTAACGATGTCGTATATATTTTCGTTTTGAGTAATGTATTTTAATGCCCCCAAAATCCCATCAACAGTATCTAGTACAAATGTGTAATCACGCGAGGTGCTGCCATCGCCAAACATGGGTATCTCTTTGCCGCTAGCTATGAGTTTTATGAATTTATGTATTGCCAAATCTGGTCGTTGTCGAGGTCCATAAACCGTGAAGAATCGAAGATTTAAAATATCAAGTTTATATAAATGATGATAACTGTGATTTAACAGTTCACATGCTTTTTTTGTGAAAGCATAAGGTGAAATTGGATTATCAACAGAAAGCGATTCGCTCCAGGGAGTATTCGGATTGTTTCCATAAATAGATGAAGAACTTGCAAAAAGCAATTTCTTAATATTGTGTTCTACCATGGCATCGAGCACGCTAAGTGTGGCAGTAATATTGTCGTCGATATATTTCTGCGGATCTTCAATCGATGGACGAACACCTGCTTTGCCTGCTAAATGAATAACTACTGAGGCTCCTTTAAATAGGGTTTTAGCTCCTTTCGCTTTCAAATCCATCTCGTAAAACGTCATGTTTGGATGGTTGATGAATTCGTTTAAATTAGACTCTTTAATTTTCCGATCGTAATACGGGTCGAAATTATCGATTCCTATCACTTGATAGTTTAGTGCTAATAGCTTTTCGCACAGATGCGAAGCAATAAAACCGGCACAACCGGTTACGACTATTTTTGTCATTATTGTAGTGTTTTCAGCCATTTAAAGCCAGTAAAGTAAACAACAATTAATTAACTAAAAATAATAAAGTAATTGTCTAGTCTTTGATTATTTTACACGACTCAATGATTATTCTTTACGAACGGAGTAAAAGTAACCTATCAGATGAGAAACGAATTAATTCGCATTATTACTTAAAAATAAAAAACCTGCTAATCTTTCGATTGCAGGTTTAGTGATCCCGACGGGATTCGAACCCATATCATCAGAACCGGAATCTGAAATTCTATCCATTGAACTACGGAACCAATTGAGTGCGAAATTAATCAAATTTAGCTGCTTCACAAATCAACAACCACTTAAAGTGATAGTCATATGTTGATTTTAAAAGCTAGGAAACATTGTTAGGTTGCATTATTTTAAAGGAAGCACCGCAATACTCAGAGACATACTGTGTGATTGACCTGGAGTTAAGGTAATTATGTTTTGATGAACATTGGCCGTCTCAATACATATAAAATCATTGTATTCATCATCACGCAGGTCCTTGAATTTCTTCGATGTTTCTATCCATGGATTCCATACAACGGTTGATTGGCTTCCTGTTTTGATGATCTCTATTTTGCGATTCATACCTTTATCCGATAGAGTGCACTTCGAATCGGTATTTAGGTAACAGCGATTTACTTCTTTATCAATAACAATTGATGGCTCTTTTTCAACTGTATCAGTTAGCTGATTTAAGGCATCTAAATAATGTGCACCTTCAAATCCTGAAACATTTATTTGCGAAATATCATCAGTTGCAAAATAGGAGTGCAGTGCTTGAGAAAATTCAAATTCTTCGTTTGAATTATTTGTTACTTGCCATTCAATATTTAGTTTTTTCCCAATTGTAAATGTTAACTCACAAGTAAAAGGGTAAGGCCACAGTTTTAAAGTTGCAGGGGAAGTAGATAAGTAAAGTTTAAGGATGGTTTCACCTGATTTAAGTTGTTGTGATTCTACTACTTTCCAATTCATAATGCGAGCAAATCCATGCATTGGCAGTGTGTTGTCGTTTTTATTGGGGCCAAACCAAGGAAAGCATATAGGAATGCCTCCACGCAAGGGAGTTCCTATTTCAAATACACACTTACTACTCATCATTAAAACTTCTTCTGAGTCGTTTGGTTCGAAACTCATAACATGTGCTCCATAAAGTGAGATTTGAGCCGAAGCATGTTCGTTTGAAATCATGGCAATGGTAATTCCACCCTTGCTTTCAATAAAACTGAGCGTATCAGTTAAAGCGAAGTCCTTGTTTAATCTCTTGCTAGTCATTGGAGTAGTTTCTTTGATTACTGTTATTTAATTGTCCGCAAATTAATAACAATTATTGGGTTGAAAAATGCCTTTAACATTTCTTTTGGTTTTCATGTGTTGATATTTTGTTTTTTGTCCACAGAGAATAAAAATCGAAACAGTTGGATTATTTTATAAAACCACTAAAAAAGTTTTCTAATTTCGCAGGTTATATAGTTACAGGAATAAATTTATATTATTAGAAAGCGTTATGGAGTATATTTTCAAAGAGATTGAGAGCAAATGGCAACGTTTTTGGGTAGAGAATAAAACCTACAAAATCGAAATTGACCATTCAAAACCAAAGTTTTATGTGCTAGATATGTTTCCATATCCATCTGGTGCAGGGCTTCATGTAGGGCATCCTCTTGGTTACATCGCTTCAGATATATACAGTCGTTTTAAACGTCAAAATGGGTTTAACGTGCTGCATCCTATGGGATATGATGCTTATGGCTTGCCTGCCGAGCAATATGCCATTCAAACGGGGCAGCATCCTGCTATTACCACCGAAATAAATATTGCTCGCTACCGCCAGCAACTCGATAAAATTGGTTTCTCATACGATTGGGATCGCGAAGTAAAAACATGCGATCCAGCTTATTATAAATGGACTCAGTGGGCATTTATGCAAATGTTTAACCACTATTATTGTCAGCAATCAAATAAAGCGCTTCCAATTTTCAATTTGGTGAAATTGTTTGAAACAATAGGAACCGAAGGATTAGCGGTGGCATGCACCAACGAACTGACCTTTAGTGCCAGCGATTGGAAAAGCAAATCCGATAAGGAGAAACAAGTGCTTTTATTAAACTATCGAATTGCCTATTTGGCCGATACCATGGTCAATTGGTGTTCTGCACTTGGTACTGTATTAGCGAACGATGAGGTGAAAGATGGCTTGTCGGTTCGAGGTGGACATGAGGTAGAACAGCGCATGATGCGCCAATGGTCGCTTCGTGTGTCGGCTTATGCACCACGGTTGCTCGATGGTTTAGATAATGTAGATTGGAGCGATTCACTAAAAGAAGTTCAACGTAACTGGATTGGTCGTTCGAAAGGTGCAGAGATGATTTTTAAGGTGAAGGATTCTGACGTGTGTTTAGAGATTTTCACTACCCGTGCCGATACCGTTTATGGCGTTACCTTTATGGTTTTATCTCCTGAGAGTGAGCTGGTTAAGCAATTAGCAACCCCTCAGCAACAACCAGCTGTTGAGGCATATTTAGAAGAGACAAAAAAACGTACTGAGCGAGAACGCTTAAGCGACGTAAAACGAGTAAGTGGTGTTAACACAGGTGCTTTTGCCATTAATCCATTAAGTGGCGAGGCGATTCCCATTTGGATATCCGACTATGTGTTGGCAGGTTATGGAACTGGTGCTATCATGGCTGTTCCTGCGCACGATACGCGCGATTTTGCGTTTGCTAGGCAGTTTAATTTGCCCATCACCCAAGTGGTTGTTCCCAATGGCGATAAGCCTTCGGATGTGTCAACTTGGAGTGATGCCAAAGATTCGAAAGAGGGATATCTTGTGAATTCGGGCATTATTAACGGCTTGCAAGTACCTGCTGCCATTGAAAAAATAAATGATTATATCAGCTCAAATAAAATAGGAAATGTAAAAACGAACTACCGTTTGCGCGATGCTATTTTTAGTCGCCAACGCTATTGGGGCGAGCCTTTCCCTGTTTACTACAAAAACGATTTGCCATACTTGCTCGATGAATCGAAACTCCCACTTACATTACCCGAAATTGACAAATACCTACCCACCGAAAAAGGTGAACCACCTTTGGGACGCGCTAAAAACTGGCAAACGGCCGATGGGTTTCCGTTGGAATTAAATACCATGCCTGGGTTTGCCGGTTCGTCGGCTTACTACTTGCGATACATGGATCCTACAAACGATACCGCTTTGGTGGGAGTAGAAGCCAACGAATATTGGCAAGATGTGGATTTGTACATCGGAGGAACCGAACATGCCACGGGTCACTTGATTTATTCGCGTTTCTGGAATAAGTTTTTGTTCGATTTGGGGTTAGTTGTTAAAGATGAACCTTATAAAAAGTTGATTAACCAAGGGATGATTCAAGGACGATCGAATTTTGCGTATCGTTTAAAAGGGCAAAACACGTTTGTTTCCCTTAATTTAAGAAACAATTACGATACAACCCCCATTCATGTGGATGTGAATATGGTTCACAACGATGTGTTGGATACCGAACTATTTAAAAGCTGGAATCCTGAATACAAAAATGCCGAATTTATTTTAGAGGATGGCAAATATGTGTGCGGATGGGCGGTTGAGAAAATGTCGAAATCAATGTTCAACGTTGTTAATCCCGACGATATTATTGAGCAGTATGGAGCTGACACATTGCGTTTGTACGAAATGTTCCTTGGTCCACTGGAGCAATCCAAACCTTGGGATACCAATGGCATTGACGGGGTTCATAAATTCCTTCGCAAAGTTGTACGCTTGTTCACCAACAAAGAGGGCGAGTTTGCTATTTCAAACGATCCAGCCACGGCCGAGGAGATGAAAGTGTTGCACCGCACCATCAAAAAAATTGGTGACGACGTGGAGCGTTTTGCTTTTAATACCTGCGTGAGTGCTTTTATGATTGCAGTCAACGACTTAACCGACTTAAAATGTAATAAGCGCGAGGTATTGGAGAAATTAATTGTGCTTCTAGCTCCTTTTGCTCCCTATTCATGCGAGGAATTATGGAGTCGTTTGGGACATCAAACAACGGTTTGCGATGCTAAATGGCCAGCTTTTGAAGAATCTTATTTGATCGAAAGTACTTTTAGCTATCCTGTTTCGTTTAATGGTAAAACTCGCTTTAAACTCGATCTACCTTTAAACATGTCGGTTGCTGAGATTGAAGGTTTAGTGCGATCGCATGAAAATTCTGCTAAATGGACGGAAGATAAACCCATCAAGAAAATGATCGTCATCCCGGGTAAGATTATAAATGTGGTTGTTTGAGGAAAAGGGGAAGAGAAGAAGATGAAAATATTATGAGACAGATAGATAAGATCATCTTATCTAAAAAAAATATTGTATGGTAGGTAAAAATATCGCGAAAATTACATGGACTTATTTTATGCTTTCTATTGGATTGGCGATAAGTGCGTTGGGTTGGACTGCTTTTTTAATTCCCTCTAAAATTGTAGGTGGTGGAATTATTGGCGTAGCAACGTTATTGTATTTTTCATTTGGCTGGGACATTGGGTTGATGTCATTATTAATGAATGCCATATTAATACTATTAGCCATAAAAATATTGGGCTCATCATTTGGCGTAAAAACTATTTACGCGGTAATTCTTTTCTCCGCAATTATTAGTGGTTCTCAGCACTTGTTTCAAGCCCCAATCGTGTCTGATGCTTTTATGGCTACTGTAATAGGTGGTATTTTGGGTGGAATTGGTGGTGGAATTGTATTTAGTTATGGGGGAAGTACGGGTGGGACTGATATCATTGCCATGATTATAAATAAATACCGAAGTATTAGCTTGGGTAAATTATTGCTGATGGTTGATACCATTGTTATTTCATCATCGTTTTTAGTGTTTCAATCGATCGAAAAAATGGTGTATGGTTTTATGACGATGGCTGTTTTAACCTACACCATTGATGTAGTTATTACTGGTACAAAGCAAACCATTCAAATGTTCATCATTTCAAATAAGTTTGAGGAGTTATCTCAAGCAATAATATCTGAGGCAAACCGTGGAGTAACAATATTGGATGGGAGAGGTGGTTATACTGGTGATGAGGTTAAGGTACTAATGGTTTTAGCTCGTAAAAGAGATTCGTCGTTAGTTTTTCGAATTATTAAGAGGATTGATCCAGATGCTTTTATTACCTTGAGTAATGTTATGGGAGTGTATGGAAAAGGATTTGATCGTATGAAGTTATAGTAAATTTTAAAGTATGGATTTTAAAGATAGTCGATTGTCGAAAATTAAATATTTTACTGGCGGAATGCTAGCTGTATCATTGTTAGTATTTGTTTTATGGTTGATTCAAACCGATAGTTATATTCCCCATAAAAAGGAAATTGTGGTGGATACCATTGTGCCTCCTCCGCCTAAATTACTCTATGATTTGCGAGTTGACTCGTTTCGGGTTACAACTCATCGAGTTTCAAACAACCAGTTTCTGGCAGATATTTTATTAGGTGAAGGAATTGATTATCAAATTATCGATCGTATTGTTTCTGTTTCAAAGCCTTATTTCGATTTTCGCAAATTACGCACGGGGAATTCATATTCACTTTTTCATTCAAAAGATTCTCTTTCAAGTCTGAAGCATTTTATATACGAGATCGATGATATTCATTTTGTAAGTATTGCAGTAAGTGATTCAATTGCAGTAGAAATGGGTGAGAAAGAGGTAGTAGCCATTGGGAAAACGGCTTCGGGTGAAATTCGTTCATCGCTATGGAAAACCATTCAAGATCAGAATTTCAATCCCATACTAGCCATTGGTTTGTCTGAGGTATTTGCTTGGACGGTCGATTTCTTTGGAATCGAAAAGGGCGATTTTTTTAAAGTTATTTACGACGAACAGTTTGTTGATGGCGTGTCCATTGGAATAGGCGCCATTCATTCCGCTGAGTTTATGCACAAAGGACATGCGTATTATGCTTTCAGGTTTAAGGAAGATAGTGTTTGGGATTTTTTTGATGAGAATGGACAAAGTCTTCGCAAAGCTTTTTTAAAGGCTCCCCTGCGATTTTCGCGCATTAGCAGTAAATTTAGTAACAGTCGATTTCACCCCATTTTAAAAATTCGCCGTGCCCATTATGGTGTCGACTATGCAGCACCTACCGGAACGGCAGTTTATAGCATTGGCGATGGAACGGTTCTTATAAAAGGATGGGATCCCAAAGGAGGCGGTAATTACATGAAAATACGACACAACAGCGTTTACACCACTACTTATATGCACTTATCGGGATTTGCCAAAGGTATTAGCAACGGTTTGTTTGTTAAACAAGGTCAGATCATAGCTTACGTCGGGTCAACAGGATTGGCATCGGGGCCCCATCTCGATTTTAGAGTGTTCCGCAATGGTTCACCCATCGATCCACTTAAGGTCGAATCACCACCAGTTGAGCCTGTCAAGCCTGAGCATATGGCGCGGTATCAGCAATACATCATCCCTCACCGGCAAAGTATTGATCAAATTGTGGTGGAGTAGTAGATATTTCATGATTACTATTCGCTGCTGTTGTACGATTGCTTTCGTGTGATTGTATCGTGTGACTTTTGTATTTGTAATTGTCACACGATTAAATAGTGCGGTAGCATAGCGCATTTGCGGCTGATTTATTGTTAAACGTTTCCATGCTTACGAAATAAAATTTGTTGCGCATGAAAAATAAATCCCTAAACAGGGGATTTATTTTTTGTAGTGTGGAAAATATTTTTTCGTGCTAAGGAAAAAAAATTTCTAAGCACGAAATCACGGCGTACAGTTTTGAGATAGCCGATCACCGAACATTTCCGTTTTAATTTACAAATCCTCACGTTTACATAGTTTTTTCATCTCCCACTAGCATTCTTGTTAACAAATTGTTAATCAGCTCTAAAAACACGACTATTTTAATGTTTATACCGTATATTGTAAACCTTATTGGCATTTATCTGTTTATTTTGGAACATCACAATACATGCTTAAAAAAACCATACATATTGCATTAGCACTGGTTGTACTGGTTGGCGCCATCGGATTTTCGGTGTCTAAGCATTATTGTGGATCTCGATTGGTGAGTATTTCTATCGATTCGGAAGCCAAAAGTTGTTGTGGTGATGAAGGAACTTCTAACTGTTGCAAAAATAAAACAACTCATTTTCATCTCGACGAGAAAGGCGTTAATGCCAGTTCTGCTGTTGTTGTAACGCCATCAGCTATTAAATTGCTTTTTCCTACCTTCTTGGTTTTAAATGTATTCGAACCTTGTTGTAGCGAAGTCAATCTTCAATTTGTGGAGGATTCTCCGCCACCCATACCTTTAAGTACTCACTTAGCTTTTTTTCAGACTTATTTGATTTGATACTATTTTGCGAATCAGTGATTTTGTGTGAATGCATTTAATTTATAGGATGTCATCACCTTGATTCGGTGTTTAAATAGTATTAAATTAGATAGCTATGCTTAATAAAATCATAAAGTTATTTTTAGAGAACAAAATGATAACCATGTTATTGTTTGTTGTTCTTATTTTACTCGGTACAGTTTACGCTCCATTTAATTGGCATACAGGCTTATTGCCACGCGATCCGGTAGCGGTTGATGCCATTCCCGATATTGGCGATAATCAGCAAATTGTAGCAACCGAGTGGATGGGGCGTTCGCCCAAGGATATTGAGGATCAGATTACTTATCCGCTTTCTTCATCTTTGTTAGGTATTCCGGGCGTGAAAACCATTCGCAGCACATCCATGTTTGGCATGTCGTTTATCTATCTCATTTTTAACGATGATGTTGAGTTTTACTGGAGCCGTTCACGAATACTTGAAAAGTTAAATTCACTGCCATCGGGTACTTTACCACAGGGAGTGCAGCCTTCGCTTGGGCCTGATGCAACTGCACTGGGACAAATATTTTGGTACACCCTCGAAGGGCGCGACCCCAAGACTGGAAAACCTACTGGAGGCTGGGATCCCCAAGAGTTAAGAACCATTCAGGATTTCACAGTGAAATATGCGCTTTCAGCCTCTCATGGCGTTTCGGAAGTAGCTTCTATTGGTGGTTTTGTTAAAGAATATCAGGTGGATATTGATCCCAATGCCATGAAATCGTTTGGCGTTACGGTGATGGACATTATGCAAGCTGTTAAAAAAAGCAATGTGGACATTGGTGCCGAAACCATTGAGTTAAATAAGGTTGAGTACGTTATTCGTGGGTTAGGTTACATTAAAACGCTCGATGATCTCAGGCAATCGGTCGTAGCTGTTCGAAACAATGTGCCAGTGCGAGTAGGCGATGTGGCTAAAGTTAGTTTTGGTCCTGCCACCCGACGAGGTGGTTTGGATAAGGATGGCGTGGAAGCGGTTGGTGCTGCGGTGGTGGCTCGTTATGGCTCTAATCCCATGGAGGTGATCACCAATATTAAAGCAATAATTAAGGAGATAGCACCTGGTTTACCTCAAAAAACTTTGGCTGATGGAACTGTTTCGAAAGTGACCATCGTACCGTTTTACGATCGAACAGGATTGATAAAAGAGACCATTGGAACGCTCGAGTCGGCATTGTCGCACGAAATATTAATCGCCATCATTGTCATTATTTTGTTGGTGTTTAACCTCAGAGCCTCGTTACTCATTTCATCGCTATTGCCCGTTGCTGTACTCATGACTTTTATTGTGATGAAATGGGTTGGCGTAGAAGCTAACATTGTTGCATTATCGGGTATTGCCATTGCCATTGGCGTTATGGTGGATGTGGGAATTGTGTTTGTCGAAAATATCGTCCGACATTTAGAAATGCCAGAGAATATTAATGCAAAAGGGAAGAATCTGATGTCGGTTATATATGCCGCTACCATTGAGGTTTCATCAGCCATAACCACTGCTTTGGGCACTACCATTGTGAGCTTTCTGCCTGTATTTGCCATGCAA
Source organism: Bacteroidales bacterium (assembly GCA_038212305.1). Taxonomy (GTDB): domain Bacteria; phylum Bacteroidota; class Bacteroidia; order Bacteroidales; family Marinilabiliaceae; genus JBBQUP01. Next base: position 6,473 of record JBBQUP010000071.1, on the reverse strand, counting down.
TCGGCCGAAGGCAAGCTATTTCATCCGTTGGCTTTTACCAAAACATTTGCTCTACTGGCTTCATTTTTATTGGGGATAGTGGTTTTACCAACCTTGGCGAATATCGTCTTTTCGGTTCGATTTGATAAAAAACGCATTAGCCGAATTTTCAATACTATCTTAATTGCAGCAGGTATTTTATTTGCCATATTCTGGGGGCAGATTCCTGCACTTGCTTTAGTCCTCATTGGAATAAATAATTTGGCTGAACACCGGTGGCCTGAGAATCGCAAGGAATTTACCAACTACATAAACATTGGGATTACGTTATTGGTGGCTCTGTGGTATTTAACCATCGAATGGCTTCCATTAGGCGCAAACAATGCCAATGCAACCAACTATTTATTTGTGGGGGGTTTAATTGGTTTGGTGATCTCAGTATTATTAATCATCGTTCATTTTTACTCACCTATTTTGCGATGGGCATTAAAAAACAAATGGAAATTCATGTCGATACCTATAACAACCATCGTTTTTGGGTTATTGGCTTGGCAAGGCGTAAATAATTTATTTGGATTTATGCCCAATGGAATTAAGAAAACCTCTGCATGGCAATCTGCCGAAACCACATTTCCCGGAATGGGCAAAGAGTTTATGCCATCGTTGGATGAGGGATCGTTTTTATTAATGCCTACCAGTATGCCTCATTCGGGTATTGAAATGAATACCAAATATGTCGAATTGCTCGATAAACGATTATCCACCATACCCGAAGTAGAATTGGCAGTGGGTAAATGGGGACGCATTAATTCGGCGTTGGATCCCGCTCCGGTGCAGATGTTCGAGAATACCATCAATTATGTGTCGGAATATATTTTGGATGAAGATGGGCATCGAATGGCGTTTAAAGTAGATGGTGATGGTGCATTTATTTTAAAAGAGGGCGGGACGTATGACCCTGCTCGTGATGGATTTAAAAAGATTTCGAAAGAGGAGCTAATTGCCGACAAAGGAGGAAGTAATCTTCGACAGTGGCGTCCAGAGATTAAATCGCCAAACGATATATGGGATGAGATTGTTAAAGTGACCAATATTCCTGGTTTGACATCGGCACCTAAGCTTCAACCAATACAAACGCGATTAATCATGCTTTCGACTGGCATGCGCGCCCCAATGGGATTAAAGGTTATTGGACCCGATCTCGAAACAATCGAAAAAGCGGGCGTGCAATTGGAAGCCGAACTTAAGAAGGTGCCATCAATATTGGCGTCATCGGTATTTTACGATCGAGCGGTGGGTGCGCCTTATCTCGAAGTTAAATTCAATCGTGCTGCCATTGCTCGCTATGGGATGACCATTGCTGATGTTCAAGAGGTGTTGCAGGTAGCTGTTGGTGGCATGACTTTGACCAATACCGTTGAAGGTCGCGAGCGTTTCCCCGTTCGGGTTCGGTATGCGCGCGAACTACGAGATACGCCCGAAGAGATAGATAAAATTTTGGTTCCAGCCATGAATGGAGTGCAAGTCCCATTGGGTGAGCTGGCTGATATTACCTACTCGCGCGGGCCGCAGATGATTCGAAGCGAAAATACATTTTTGAATGGGTATGTAATTTTCGATAAAATTGCAGGTAAGGATGAGGTTGGCGTGGTGGAAGAGGCACAAGCGTTTTTGACTGCTAAAATTAATTCAGGCGAATTGGTTCTTCCTGCCGGTGTTAATTATTCGTTCGCCGGCAATTACGAACAACAAATGAGGGCTACCAAGCGATTATCGATTGTTATCCCCATCAGTTTGATGTTGGTTTTTCTGTTACTCTATTTTCAATTTAAAACGGTAACGGCTTCATCCATCCATTTCTCTGGTGTGTTTGTCGCTTTTGCTGGAGGTTTCATCATGCTTTGGTTATATGCTCAACCTTGGTTTTTAAATTTTTCGGTGGCAGGTGTTGATATGCGGCAGTTGTTTCAAATTCATCCTATTAATTTAAGTGTAGCCGTTTGGGTCGGCTTTATTGCGCTGTTTGGTATTGCTACCGACGATGGGGTTATCATGGGAACTTACATTCATCAGGTTTTCGAAGAGCGAAAACCATCAACCATTGCCGAAGTTCGCGAAGCAGTTGTAATTGCGGGTCACAAAAGGGTTCGCCCTGCTATGATGACTGCGGCAGTGGCAATCATAGCACTGTTGCCTGTTTTATCGTCAACCGGTAAAGGAGCCGATATTATGGTGCCCATGGCTATTCCAACATTTGGGGGGATGATTATTCAAATCATGACCATGTTTGTGGTGCCCATATTACAATGTTTTTGGCGCGAAGGTGAAGTCAATAAATTAGAGAAAAAAGCATTAACTGGAAAAAACTAAAATCATGGAAAATCTAAAAATCATATTCATAGGTCTCTTGATGATTTGGGTTGAATCAGGAACTGCACAAACTACTCAGGCGCTCTCGTTAGATAGTTTGTTAATAATGGCTGCTCAAAATAACCCCGAGGTGAAAACTGCCTACTACAACTATTTGGCTGCCCTTGAAAAAGTGCCACAAGTTGGAGCACTGCCCGATCCCCAAGCAGCGTTCGGATTCTTCTTAAAGCCAATGCCTATTTTAGGCGGCAGTCAAGTGGGGTCGGTGCAAGTAATGCAAATGTTTCCCTGGTTTGGAACCCTCGAAACAGCCAAGGATGAGGCATCGGAAATGGCCAAGGCTAAATATAATTTGTTTGAGGCAACCAAATCGGATCTCTTCTTTCGTGTGAAATCAAACTGGTACCAATTGATGAAGTTGGATCGCGAAGTTAAGCTGACGATTGAAAACATTGAATTGCTTGAGTCGATCGAAAAGTTGGTGCTCATAAAATTTCAGTCGCCAGTTAGTGGAGGAAGTTCCAAAAGCATGGGTAGTTCTAGCAAAGGAAACATGAATTTGGTGTCTGCAAATACAGCTGGAGGAAGTATGGGAGGAATGAGTTCTGCCCAAACAATTAGCAATTCTCAGATGTCATCACCTCCATCAAGTGTTGTTGAGATGGGTGGAAATAGCACAGGGCTTCAGACTGTTTTGCAGGTGAAAATGGAGATTCTAGACCTTCAAAATCGGATGGCATCACTTCGCGATCAACGAGTGACCGAGAAAACTAAATTCAACACCTTACTTAATCGCGAGGTTAGTTCAAGTGTAGTGATTTCCGATTCGTTGATTGCGAATCAAATGCCTGTCGGTTTGCTATCCGATAGTATATTGACAAATAATCCCATGCTATCCATGATTGGTAGCGAAATTGCTGCATACAATCAAATGGAGCTAAAAGCAAAAAAGATGGGCAAACCTATGATGGGTGTTGGATTGAATTACATGATTAATCAAAAACGCGATGGCAATACGTCAATGATGAATGGCGATGACATGATCATGCCAATGGTTTCGATAACGCTACCCATCTATCGAAAAAAATACAATGCCATGCGAAAAGAAGCTCAGCTAAATCAAGAGGCTGGACGCCAACAAGCGGTGAGTTTGACCAACGATTTAAGAATTCAATATCAGCTATTCGTTCAAAATTCTGATGATGCGCGAAGGCGAATCGATCTCTATTCAGAGCAAACCGATTTAGCACGTCGAACGATGAGTTTGCTTCTCGCAGAGTTTGAGACATCCGGATCGGGTTATGAAGAGGTTTTGCGAATGCAAGCCAAAGTGCTCGATTATGGATTTAAACACATCGAAGCCATTGTTGATTATAACACCTCGGTTGCATTGGTAGAAAAACTCATGAATTCATTAGATATTAATTAAACCCTGATACTCACATCTCACATCTCACATCTCGATACTCACATCTAAAAACAAAAACATGAAAACACTAAAATATCTCTCAAATCCCTATTTAAAAGGAAGCTTGCTAGTTGTAGGCGGAGTATTGTTGGGGTGGTTATTGTTCCATCGATCAGCACCCATCGAATCAGAACAAACTTCCAATGTGCAAACGCACAACGAGGCTGAGCATGCAATTTGGACCTGTGCCATGCATCCACAAATAAAAATGGACAAGCCGGGTGATTGCCCCATTTGCGGTATGGAGCTTATTCCATTAAAAACTTCGAATGCAGAAATCGACGACCAAGCGATTGAGATGAGCGAATCGGCCATGAAATTGGCTGAGGTGCAAATCTCCATGGTTGCAAAAGGCGTGAGTTCAAAAGACGTATCGCTATACGGTAAAATTCAGGTTAACGAGCGAATGGCACAGTCGCAAACGGCACATGTATCCGGACGAATTGAGCAACTCAAGGTGAATTCATTGGGTGAAGCCGTTCGAAAAGGTCAGTTATTGGCACTCATCTATTCTCCCGAGCTCGTATCGGCTCAAAAGGAACTGCTCGAAGCGGTGTCGATGAAGGATAAATACCCCAATTTACTAGAGGCTGCTAAAGAGAAATTACGCAATTTGAAACTGTCGGATAAGCAAATCAATGACATCGAAAAAAACAGTACTACTATTACCTCATTTCCTATATATGCCAATACCACAGGAGTGGTTGTGAACAAAAAAGTGAGTGAAGGTGATTATGTTTCTAAAGGGGGTGTGTTGTTCGATGTAGTTGACTTGTCGAGAGTTTGGGGCGTATTTGATGCCTACGAGTCTGATTTAGCTTGGATTTCGTTAAATCAACAAGTTGAATTTACCACACAATCAATACCCGGAAAGACATTTTCTGGAACCATTTCATTTATTGACCCCATAATTGATGCGACTACTCGAATTACCAAAGTAAGGGTTGAATTGAATAATGCCGACCAAAATCTTAAGCCTGAAATGTTTATTAATGGAATTGTTCATTCGAAAATTGGAAATGGCGAACAAAACATCGTTATTCCTCGGTCAGCGGTACTATGGACTGGCAAACGATCGGTGGTGTATGTTAAGTTGCCAAATACCGAAATACCTACTTTTAAGATGCGCGTAATTTTGTTGGGCGCTTCATTAGTTGATAGTTATGTGATTGAAGATGGCTTGCATCAAGGCGATGAAGTGGTGACAAATGGAGCTTTTATCGTAGATGCAGCAGCACAACTCGAAGGTAAAGCTAGCATGATGAATCAGGAAGGTGCTAAGGTTGATGATGGTCATAATCATGGTGAAATGGAGATGACTGATAAGGGAAGCGATAAAAAGGAGTCTGCAAATACTTCGAGTAATTCACTGAAAACAGAAACGACTAAAATGGCCATGTTAAAGGTTTCGGGCAATTGCGAAATGTGTAAAGATCGTATTGAAACCGCTGCAAAATCGGTTGTCGGAGTCGAATCAATCGACTGGAATGCCGATAAGCAAATGGCTCATTTAATGTACAATCCAACTAAAACAACGGTTGATGAGGTGCAGAAAGCCATTGCAAAAGTTGGGCATGACACCGGAAAATTTAAGGCACACGATTCGGTTTATAATGCTTTGGCCGCTTGTTGTTTGTATCGAGAATAATATTTAATTGTTGTGCGTTAAGTGAGATTTTAGACGTAGGCTTTGGCTGCGGCGGATTATTTATGGATGTTCCGTCTGATTTATAAATATAATTAGTGTTACTAAGAAAACACTAATTATCTTAAAAACGTCTTCATTGTTACCCCTAGCCCCTAAAAGGGGAATCTGCTATACACCAGCGGGTTGGCAATTCTCCCTTTAGGGAGTCAGAGGGTGTGCGCAGGGGAAATGATGCGTTTTCTTAGAGACACTAATTAGGCTCAGACTAAAATTATTTTTTTGAGTTTGTAGTCAATAGACATATTTCAATTATTGATGGTATTTTTTGATTGTTGAACGGGGTTGGGAAGGAAATCACATGATGGATTACGTAGAAAAATAGGATGCTGAGTTTTGGAGCAAGCCATGTTTAGTGGGGATTTTTTAATCGACATTAGGATATCCGCATTTATTAATTGAATTTTCGTAACCTTGCTATGTGAATTTTAATATATGAAGAATATGAAAGCAAAACTTTTCAACCTAACAATATTGTTTTTTTTAGGAACAACAATGTTATTTAGTCAGGCCAAAACCGAATCGGTAAAAGTGGATGGCAATTGTGGTGTGTGTAAAAAGCGCATCGAAAAAGCTGCAAAATCAGTCGATGGGGTTTCAATGGCCATATGGTCTAAAGAAACGAAAATAATGGAAGTCACTTTTGATTCGACAAAAACCACTTTCGTAGCAGTTCAAATGGCTGTAGCCAAATCTGGGCACAACAATGGCAAGTTCAAAGTCGACGAAAAAGTTTACGATTCATTACCTGAATGCTGTCGATACCATCGAGCAAAACCAGTCAGTTCGAGTGGTAAGTAATATTTATTTTCACTACTGACCGACAAAGAATAAATAAATTTTAGGGACAAGACCGAAGCCTCATCCCAAGGTTGTAAATTTGTTTTGGAGAACAAAAAATCTCAACCATGAGCAAAGATACATCAAAGAATTTAGTCGGTCAGCCAGTTT
>JBBQUP010000070.1:0-19033 GCA_038212305.1 Bacteroidales bacterium | reverse complement strand
TCCAATATATAACTCGGTACCAACATCCGTGATACGGTTTCTAATAACTTGTCCGTTGAAGGACGTTCTTTTCGCTTTTGTCCCATAGAAAACTAAGATACTTTTTTTTCATAGCACCTCAAAAAAAGAATTAACCAAATAACCGTATTTATAGATTTGTGGTAATAACGGACAAAAAAATTATAAACAAGTTCAACTTAAGCATCTTACAATATTAAAATATAATTGCCCCGAAACAAGTCCAGGGCAATTATTAACTAACCTAACTAAACTAAATGGATTATATCTAATTGACAACTACAGAAGTCGTAAATGTTGCTTTATCAACATTACCTGTAACCCCAACCGTTGTTAAAGTTACATTGTATGTCCCTGCGGCTGAAAATACATGTGTAGGCGATGTTTCAGTTACGACAGCAGTTCCATCTCCAAAATTCCATGAATAGGTCATGCCATAAGTTGAAGTGTTGGTAAATACAATCTTTTTTGCATTGGTAGCATCAACTGCTGAAGTAAAACGGGCTGTTGGCTTTAATATTTTGGTGTAGATAACCAAAACAGTAGTGTTTAACAACGGATTAACAACAGCGTCATTAGATGCGATACTGATTCCTAAAGTCAAAATACCATCGGGAAGGCTCCGAAGATAGTTCAAGTCGATCTCTAAATTGAACGTATTTACCTCGCTTCCACTGGCAACATCAACCGAAGATGGGAAAGATATATTATTAGATGGAATAATAACACTTGCGGCAGGAAGCTTGTTTGCCGCCAGCAGAGCTGCAATAGTATCGTTATCGATTGCAATGGATGCTGTAACCTTACCATTACGATCAATCCCTGAACGGTAAACCCCAAGTGGAACGATAAATTTTGTTCCTTCGACTGTAAATTGGTTTGTCTGGCCTGGAGTCGGCAAAAAATCGAACCTTTTAGGCACATTATTAATCACATAATTACCACTTACTGCCGTTGGCATATACAATATTTGATCGGGATAATCGGCATTGGCAACCTCCTGATATTCACAGGATACCAATATTAGAGACAGACTTACGAAGGCTATGAGCATTTTGATGCTTCTTTTGAGAATATTTTTCATATTTCCTTTATTTTTATAAGTGAATTGAATCCTACCATCCTGGATTTTGAACAAGTAAATTGTCTATATTAATCTCTTTATAAGGAATGGGATACAGATACATTTTGGGGTCGAAAGTACGTGTCTCAACGTCATAAGGAACATAAGTAAATGTTGATGGTCCTGTTTTGGTAATAACCACTCCTTTAAGTGGAACGCCCAAATAAGCTGGCGCTTTCATCCACCTACGTAAGTCCCAAAAACGAAAATTTTCAAAAGCCAACTCAACCCTACGTTCGTTGCGTATTTTTTCACGCACCTCATCTTGTGTCCCCACCACCATTCCAGGCATAGCGATGCCTGCACGTGCTCGAACTTTATCAACATATATTTTAATATCAGCATGTCCAGGACTGTATTCATTCAATGCCTCGGCGTAGTTCAAATATATTTCAGCCAATCGAATTAGTATCCAACTATGAACACTCTTATTGTTTAAGGTAATATTGAGGGTTTCATCAACATATTTCTTCATATAATACCCTGTTTTTGTAGCTCTTTCTATTCCTTTACCGTCAAGTCCGCCTGTCCAACATTCAATAGTTCGCAAATTATAGGTGCTATTATTGAAAATAATACTTAAACCCAAACGAGGATCTCGGTTGCTGTATGGATTTGCTGCATGAACGGGGTTCGACCAATCGAACGTTGTTCCATTGGTCATTTCATAAGCATCTACCATGTTTTGCGATGGAGTAGTTCCGCCTTGAGCAAGGTTAAAGCCTATTGGAAAGGATGAAAACTCAAAGCCGTTGCTTGCCGAATTTCTTCGAGTCAAAATAATTTCAGAATTATTATAAGTATTGAAAAGTGATCTGTAATTTGAAGCAAGTGCGTATCCAGTTCCAGCTAAATCAATAACTGCTTTTGCAGCGTCGGCAGCGGCTTTCCAACGATCTGTTCTATCGCCGGCGAGCGAAATAAGCTCAGGTTTGGCATAGCCAGAAGACCATGTTGTAGTGTTGAATAAGTCACTGGCAGCAAATAGTAGTACCCGGCTTTTTAACGATAGTGCTGCACCTTTTGTAACACGTCCCATGTCTGCAGCAGTATAAGTTACTGGTAAATTTGTTGCTGCCGAATCACATTCGTCGGTTATAAACTGTACACATTCTGCCAAGCTATTACGATTTACATTTAACCCAGCATCATCTATTGAACTGGGGGTTTTTATTAATGGAATACCGCCATAGCGTTTCACCAATTCAAAATAAAAAAACGCACGTAAAAAGCGTGCTTCGTATTTCCATCTTTTTATATCAGCAAGTTTTTGAGTATAAACGGCTTGACTCGATGTTGTTGGATCTAACCTATAGGCATCTAAATCAATTCTATTTGAGTTTTGCAAAAATAAGTTGGCTTTTCGAATTCCATTATAATAGCTCCCCCATTCATTGTCAGGATTATCGTAAGCATTCCATGCTCCGGTATTGAATTTATGAACAGAACTCGATTCAATACTATGCTCAGCTTCGTCAGATGCTGAAGCCATCATGGCACCATCTATTTCCATAAACCCTTCGGGTAGATTTGTGTAAATCGATGTTAATCGGTTCAATGAATAATCGTAGGAAGTCTCAACCTGATTTTCCGACAGGGTATTGATTATTTCCCTGTCCAGGTTTTCACACGCACTTGCCATAAACAGCGTTATAATTACCAGTATATATATTATATTTTTCATTCTATAATAGTTTTATGTGATGTAAATTACTTAGAATTGAATTTTCAACCCCATGCTAAAAGTACGAATCGAAGGATATCCTGTAAGGGTTTCAGGATCCGTATAATCAATATGGTCAGCCGAAAATATGTTAGTTCCATTCAAAAAAACACGCGCATTACTGAGTTTTACTTTTTCAGAAAGGAATGTAGGAATGGTGTAACCCAGTTCTAAGCTACGTAACTTGATAAAACTGCCATTGTATTGCCAAAACGACGATGGTTGAAAATTGTTGAGGTTGTTTTCAGCTGACAATCGTGGATAGGTAGCCGATGAGGCAGTTTCAGGGGTCCATCGTCCCAATGCAATTTCCGAGATTTTTGCATTGTTTTGGAAAGCATAGAAATATCTACCATCTAAGTAAACTGTTCGGTTAGCGACTCCTTGAAACAACATATCTAAATCCAACCCTTTGAACTTCATGCCGGCATGAAAGCTTACAGTTAATTCAGGTACATCAGTTTTGCCGATGGCTGAATAATCCAATTGGTCAATTATATTGTCGCCATTTCGGTTTTTATATTTGATATCACCGGGTTTTACCGATGTGGCAAATATTTGTCTGGGACTGGCATCAATATCTGCTTGGTCTTTAAAGAAACCTATGGCTTCTAATAAAAATGGCTGATTGATTGGATGGCCTGTCTGCTTTAAATAATCATACATTTGAGGAACCTCAGACATATCGGTAATTTCATTGGTTGCATACCAAGCGGTTGCTTCAACAAAATACTGCAATGCAACATTCTCTTTACTGTTGTACCTAATTTTAGCTTCCAATCCCTTGTTAGTAACTTTTCCTTGATTTAATAATGGTAAAGTAAAGCCCAAGTATTCAGGCACACTAGCGTTTGGTGTAACCAAAATGTCATAACGATTATTATAAAAATAATCAAATGTCACATCCAATTGTTTAATCAGCGTTGCTTCAATACCTATATTAAACTTCTTTTCCTTTTCCCAAGTAATATTCGTACTTGCTGGCATTCCTTCTGCAATACCTTTGCTTTCGGAATTTGACGAACCAAAATAATAGGATGATGTGTATGGGTAATACTGGTCGAACATGAAGCGATTTCCACCAATTCTTTCATTTCCTGTTAACCCATACGATGTACGAATTTTCAAGAAACTAATCATGCTATTTCCTTTCAGAAAATCTTCATTGGAAGCTATCCAGCCTACCGATGCAGCAGGAAAAAACCCATAACGCTTGCCCTTTGCAAAGTTTTCAGAACCGTTGTATGCAAAAGAGAATTCGCCAATGTATTTTTTATTATTGGTTAAAGTTATGCGTCCTGCACCTCCTACATGTTTATATGGCAAATTGTTGCCACTAATCGTGTAGCTATCGGAATTAAATAATGCCATACCATCAATTTCATTATCACCAAAAGTATTGCTGTAGTTTAAAAACGATTGAAATACTGCATTTCTCCATTGCGCTGATTGTGTTTCATCAGCAACCAATGATGTGTTTAATCCAAATTTCGTATATATTGGCTCACCCGTTGTTGGCCCTGCTACTATTGAGTATCGTTCGTACGTTCTGCTTTTTGTAGAATAACTAAGGAAATAATTATTGAACGAAACGGCAGCTGAAACACTTAACCCTTTTGTTAAAAAATCGAGCTTTTGCGTTAATTTTAATGTTGATTGCAATGTACGTGCATTTGAATTGTACATACCATTTTGCATTATATCACCTAGCGGATTGGAGTACAAGTTATTGCCGCCATAGCTACCATTAGGATTGGTTACCGGGAATGCATTGGGTGGTAGTGATGCCATTAAATCAAACATTGAATTCGTGTTTATTCCTGCTGGATTTGCTTTGTCTTCTACTGATCCGCCTAATGTTAAGCTTGCCAATAACGAATTGGTTAAATCAATATCAATGTTAGAACGTATGTTGTACCGCGAATACTTAGAACTGGTTGAAACCAATGAATTGGCATCTACCTTTTTGTATAAACCATCGGTTGTAATAACGTTCAATAGGGTAAAATATCTCACATTTTCATCCCCACCTTGGAAATTCAAATTATAATTTGATATATAATTTGCTTTTCTAAGCACTTCATCTTGCCAATTTACATTAGAGTGGTAACTAGGGTCACTACCATTTTTATAGGCATCTAAATCAGCTGTGGTATACTTGGCTGGGCTTCCATCGTTTGCAAGCGCTTCGTTGAACAAACGTGCATAATCATACGAATCCAGAAAAGTAACCATTTTGTTTGGCATTTGAAAACCCTGTTGGGTGCTAAAGCTTATTTTTAATGGGCCTTTGCTTCCTCTTCTGGTAGTAACCAATAATACACCATTTGCTCCGCGACTACCATATATAGCAGTTGCCGATGCGTCCTTTAATAATGAAATAGATTCTATTTCTTCAGATGCTAATTGCTCAAAATTACTCTCATAACCATCGACCAAAATAAGCATAACCGGTGAACCTTTAAAAGTAGCAATGCCCCTTGAAAGAAGTGTCGGGGAGTCTAATCCAATACCTGGCTCACCACTACCTTGTTGAACTGTTAGTCCAGCCAAACGTCCGTACAGGGTATTGGCAAGGTTGGTGGTAAACGATTTTTGCAATTCGCTGCCTTTCACTGTTGATATGGCGGATGAAACTTTCCATTCAAGTTGTTTTCCATATCCTATTGATTGTAGCTTGTCGGGTACAACGGCAGTGGAGTCCTCTTTAGGCGTTTGCGCATGCGACAAAATACTCAAGCATATATTGAAAAGAAAAATCAATAATATACCTCGGTTATATTTCGATATCATATATTTCTTTTTATTAATGATTAATATAAAAGTTGCACCCTTACCAACCTGGGTTTTGAATCAAGTAACCCAAGTATACTTCTTTTTGAATGAAAGGATGTAAATACATACGAGGATGAAATGAACGAATTTCGAACACGTAAGGTGTAAAACTAAATTCGGTACTTGGAGATGCGAGTTTATTTATTTTTATACCCCACATATTACCCTTCATTACACCATCGTTTTCAGCAATAAGCCAGCGGCGTATGTCCCACAATCGGTGGTCTTCGAATGCAAATTCAATGGTTTCTTCGTTACGAACCCTTTCGCGGAACTCATCTTTAGATAAACCAGATGGCAAATTGGGCATTCCCGAACGTGTTCTAATGGTGTTCACTGCATCATACGCGTCTTGAACTGGTCCTTGAAATTCGTTCAATGCTTCGGCATAACTGAGGTATGCCTCGGCCAATCGGAAATTAATCCAAAGAGGTACAATTTTGGGTTTGGCATTCGATAATTCATCTGGAATCAACTTGTGCATCCAAGCACCTCCAAAACAATTGGCTGCGTCTGTACCACCTACTGTCATGTCTATAGCAGGATAATCACCATTCCAGCGTGAACCATTGGCTGCTATTGTTTGTGCAAACCTTGGGTCTAGTTCTGCGTATTTTTGGTTTAGGTTGTTACCTGCATCCCACGTTTGAGGAGTTCCATCTGTTTTCTCATAAAATTTCACAAAATTGAGAGGGACACTTACACCACCCCATCCCGAATATATGCTACGTGGCTTTACACGAGCCCATGGTGTAGATGCTCCTTTATCTGTTTCAGGGTATCCTTTGTATTCTAATATGATTTCGGAATTGTCGTGTTTTTCCCAAACATATTTATAGTTTTTCGTAACACCTTGGTTGTTAACCAATATACAACCTGCTCCTGGAGCCCAATCTAAAACAGCTTTTGCTGCATCGGCAGCCAGTTTCCATCTGTTTGCATCATAGTTACCGTAACAAATTAATTTATTGTTGGCTCCTAAATCGAGATATGGAGTTGCCGTATTAAAGAGAGGACTAGCAGCATACAATAAGGTTTTTGATTTGATCATTAATGCTACTCCTTTGGTTACTCTTCCTCTCGACAAAGCGACCCATGATGATGGAAGCACCGCAGCTGCTTCATCGCAATCTTTTACAATAAAATCAACAACCTCTTTTACTGAGTTTCTTGGTACTTTCATGTTGTCGATTAGTCGTAATCTCTTATCAACAATTGGAACACCTCCATAGCGTTTAAACATTTCGAGGTAGAGGAATGCGCGTAAACATTTAGCTTCTGCTTTTACCTGTTCTTTGTATGCGGCATCAACATTGGCTGCATCTATTCTTTCTATAAGAATATTTGCACGTCTTAATCCATACCAACGATAATAAAAGCGGTAATCTTCTTGATTTAATATATTGTTTGCCTGAATACCACCAACATTCCATACTTGCGATGGAAACCATGTGTCACCCATTTCACCAGCATCGGTACAGGCATCTGTAATATTATCGTTTGTGTATTGCGCATCAAGCAATTTGTTTCCTAAAGGCAAACCGCTAGGAACCGCTTGCATGTATAAGCCTGCAATGTATGTTTCTATTTGGGATTTCGAAGAGAAAATAGTGTCTTCGGTTACATCCACTCCTGGAGCTTTGTCGAGAAAGTCTGTAATTCCTTTTTCGCAAGAGAAAAGTGTAAAAAAGAGTATCAGACAAATACCAGTTATTGTTATATTTTTCATTGTCATGGTGTTTAGAATTTAACATTAATCCCTAAATTAATAGTCGAAGTGAGCGGGTATGGTTCGCTATTTATGTTATCGGTTTGACTCGTTTCGGGGTCTACACCAGGAAAGGTAGTACTCCAAGTTAATAGGTTGTTCCCATTAACATAAATGCGAGTTGATACAATGCCTATTTTCTTAAGTAGCTCGGGGCTTAAGGTATAACCTATTTCAGCATTTTTCAACCTTAAGTAACTCGCATCACGAATCCAAAAACTCGATCTTAGATAGTTATTTTTCTGAACATCGGAACCAATTGATAAATGAGGATAATCAATAGGTAAGCCTTGGTCATATCGTTCCTGACTCCAACTGTTAAGGAAATAAATAGCTTCACCTGTACCTTCTCCAAATCCATTTATATAACGTCTCCTATATTCGATTGAAACATTGGCTGCCCCTTGAAACATAGCTGAAAAATCAAAACCTTTATAGCTTCCTCCAAATGAAAAGCTGAATACTTTTTCAGGAAAATTCGAATAACCAATAGGTACCTGATCATTGTCATCAATTACACCATCGCCATTTACATCGCGGTATTTAATATCACCAGGTTGTATCATGTTTTGAACGGCAACTTTGGGTCTATTCGGATTATTAACTTCTTCCCATGTATTGTATAACCCTTCGGCAATTAGTCCAAAGAACTGACCATAGCGTTGGCCTGTTCGAAGTTGATACAAGTAAGGGGGAGTAGCTTCATCTTTATATTCAACCACGTTATGGGCATAAGTGATGTTGGCTTTCAACCAGTAATTAACCTGTCCTATTCTATCTGTATACGAAATATCGCCATCGAATCCGCTATTTTTCATCCTACCAAAGTTGTAGGCAGGAGCAGTAGCCCCAAGAAGAGCGGGAATAGTATTGGGGTTGGCCAAAATATTGTCCCTATTTTCTAAGAATAAGTCAAAATTAACTCTAATCTTATCTTTCAAGAATCCCAATTCCACACCAAAATCTTGTTTTATTGCACGTTCCCATGTTAAGTATTCATTGCCCATTTTGCCTTCGGTAGATACGGGGTAAAGATTGTATGAGCTACCTACTTCACCAAAATAATACCTGCCGTTTGTTGCACTTGTTGGTGGGTAACCATAAGTTGATGGACGATATAAAAATCGATCACCACCAATTTTATCATTACCAACTTCTCCATATGAACCCCTGAACTTAATCAAGGTAACAATGTCGTTTTTCGGAAAGAAAGATTCTTCTGAAAGCACCCAACCCAAAGAGTAGGCTGGGAAAAAGCCAAAACGGTTACCAGGAGCAAAATTCTCGGTACCATTATAGCCAATATTTACTTCGGCCATATACCTATTGGCAAAATCATATTTCACACGACTCACTATACCTTGAATCCCATTGGGAATAGCAAAATCCAATTGGGGGTCAAACAATTTGCTTTGATTGTATAATACCATTCCGCCAAGAGTATGGTATCCAAATTTTCGAGAGTAGTCAATACCAAACTCGCCATATACTTTCCTTTTCTTAAATATTTCTTCATTAAATCCAAAAGGACCTTCTTTTGATTGTGGCAAGTAAACAGGTGAGCCATCTACCCCCCTAACTGCTTTATATAAAACTAGAGGTTTGCTGTATGTTAGATCTTGGTTGTTGTAGTTATTATAAGAAACAGTTCCATGAATCGAAAGTCCTTTAGTTATGGCATCGAGCTTGTAATTTAAACGTACGGTACCATCCAAATAATTTCGGAATTCCCTACGATATCCATCTCCTAAAAGATATTCGTATGGATTTATAGTACCAGCAATTCCCAGAGTTACAACTTTTCCATTTATTACACCTGGTGTATTTAAAGGGTTTGCACGGGCAAACGATTCAATAACACGACCAATATCACCGGCACCTTCTAAGTTTTCAATTTGACTCGAAATATTTACCACTGCAGTTAAATCCTTGGTGATATCGAAATCGAAATTTGAACGGAAATTATACCTTTTATATTTTGTTTGTGCATCGAAATCGGGTAATACGTTTGTATTAGCAAACATACCATTTTGGTTAAAATATCCTACCGAAACGAAATACTTTGTTTTTTCGGTTCCACCGTTAATATTAATATTGTGCTGTGTTTGTGTTGAGTAGGGCTTCAACATTTCACTATACCAGTTTATATCAGGATAAAAAACTGGATCTTCGTGCGATTTGTATTTGGCGATATCAGCATCAGAAAATTTTGGTGAGTAAACGCCTGAAATATATGAGTCGTATTTCAATGCTTCGTTAAAACTTCGCGTATAATCATAGCTATTCATTCCTTGACGTAAATCAGTAAAACGAGAAAAAGCAACGCTTGAAGAATAGCTGACCTGCGGTTTTCCAACTTTACCTCTTTTAGTTGTAATAAGTAAAACGCCATTTGCACCTCGTATACCATATACGGCAGTTGCTGAAGCGTCTTTTAAAATTGACATGCTTTCAATTTCGTTTGGATCAATGTTATTGTAGTTTGCAGTTTCAATACCATCGACCATAACTAATGGATCTGCAGAGCCGGAAAAAGTACCTACACCACGGATTCGAAGGGTTGATTGATCGTTACCAGGCTCACCACTTTTTTGGGTTGCCAAAAGACCGGTCATTCTACCAACAAGAGCATTGCTTAAGTTGGCTTGCGGCGATTGCAAAAGGTCTTTTGTTCCAATTGAAGCAATTGCTCCTGTTACAGTTGCTTTCTTTTGAGTACCATAACCCACAACAACCACTTCATCCATACCTAATATCTCGTCTTCCATTACAACAGAAAAATTGGTTTGATTTCCAATTTCAATATCCTGTGCCTTCATCCCAACAAAAGTAAATGTCAAAACCTGAGTTTCTCCGGAATAAACCAGATTGAAATTTCCATTCATATCGGTTATAGTTCCTGTTGTGGTTCCTTTTATAAAAACAGTTACACCAGGAAGAGGTAGCTTTTGAGAATCAATTACAGTTCCTTTAAGCTCCTTCTTTTGTGGCTGTTGCTGTTGTTCAACTTTCTTTGCCGTCTTTACGGCCAGTAGAGATCCTTTCATCGCTGGTGCTAAAATCACGATCTGCCGATCATAGATTTTAAGAGTATTCTTAGTTCCTTTAAACAACTCATTCAGAATAGATTCAACATTCTGATTTTTCACATCAACACTAACTTTCCGGCTAACATCAATAAAGTCTTCGTTGTAAAACACAATGAATTCACTTTGCAATTCAATTTGTTTAAAGACCTCTTTTACTGTAACATCATCGAATTTCATGCTTAATTTCGTTTGCTGGGAATATGTAATGGCCGAAACACTCAGCAATCCTGCAAAGAAAAATGCAAATAGTAGTTTCATCTTTTTCAATAAATTCCCTGCGTTCCCATATCGGAATCGCGCGTAGTTAGACTTTTTTTTCATAAAGTTGAATGTTTGCTTAAAACGTTAATTGTTATTGTCTTTTATATTAAGGGTATGATATAAAATAACTTTTAGGTATTAGTACCAAATTTGTTGTTCAATTCTCCACCAAATTATTTTCTTCAACATATAATTTTCTTAATTCGGCATCAGCTAATTTAATTTCTTTTTTAATGTAAATGAGGCAATAGTAAAGCTAATTTCTCTTGTAAGTATTTATTATACTAATACATTGTTTCTCACACAATATACATTATTTCAAATCGAAATCCTAAGTACTGGGAAATATCGACCTCATTCCCCGTATTCATTTATCACATGGGCAAAGAATTTATTTTACTGGTTACAATAACTTTATCCCCTTCAATCCGATAGTTAATAGGAGTAGCATCAGAAACCACTTTCATTACTGCGTCAAGTGATTCCTTTAAATCGAGTTTTCCACTAATTTTTTGATTCATCTCAACGCTGGCGTCATTTTCGAAACGTACGTTATAAAATTGTGAAAGCTTTTTAAATACATTAATGATGCTCTCCCGATTAAATTCCAACATGCCATCCTTCCATGAAATATAATAAGATACATCCACTCTGGATTCCACTTGAGTATTCCGACTTGATTTATTATATGTAGCCTTCTGATTGGGCTTCAATAAAAGTTCATTGCCTAAAAAGTTCATTGCCTTATTTTCTTTCATGCTAACAGAACCTTCAACCAGAACAACTTCCAATTCATTCTCCGATTCATTACTGTTAACATTAAATGCTGTTCCAAGTACTGTGACATTCATGTTTTCAGTACTCACAATAAACGGAACATCCTTGTTTTTTGCTACATCAAAAAATGCTTCACCCTTTAGGAATACTTTCCGGATTTTCCCTGAAAATTTTTGCGGGAAAACAAGCCTTGAACCTGCGTTAAGCCAAACCTTTGTTCCATCAGACAACAGGATATCCGATCGCATTCCAAACGGAATAACAATCTGAGCCATTGAATTTTCATCTTCTTTGGTGTCGGTATTGATGATGCTATCTTTGTTGATTTTAATTTGGCCACCCGAAGCATTAAATTGAAGCTCAGAATGCGTTTGGGTTAGAGTGATCTCTTCTCCACTGGATAAAGTCAATCTTGCTTCATTTACCCCTGTTGCAGGCACATTAAATTCAGAAAATTGATCATTATCATGTAAGTAATAATAAGGAATAGCAATTGAGACAGAGGCAAAAAGAACAAATATTGCAGCATAGCGCATAAACTTCAATGTCCGAACTTTTAATCTCGACTTCGAATACTGAGAATAAAAATGTTCAATATTTTCAAAAACATCATTGATGCTTTTGTCATCAATTTCTATTTCTTGTAAACGAAGTACATTTACTATATTTCTGGCGACATCAATCTCTTTTGACAATTGCGCATTTTCCCGGACAAATTCCTCCCACTTTTCGTTATTGTCGCCTCGCTTTATCCAGTTGATAAAATCAATATCCTGGGTAAAATATTCAATAGAGTATTTTTTGAAATTCTTTTCCACCTTTTAAAAACTTTTGACTACTAAGTCCAACTTTCATGTTTTTGTGGACACAAGAAAGACATGTTATAAAACATATCCTCTGAAATTTTCATCCTAAGAGGAATAG
Source organism: Bacteroidales bacterium (assembly GCA_038212305.1). GTDB lineage: Bacteria > Bacteroidota > Bacteroidia > Bacteroidales > Marinilabiliaceae > JBBQUP01. Next base: position 6,515 of record JBBQUP010000070.1, on the reverse strand, counting down.
AAATTTTCGGCTCTTATTCAACAATCTTTTTTAACGATTTTATTGCTCTGAAAACCAACTTTCTGACCGAATCGTTTTTCAAATCCATCACCTTGCAAATTTGATCATACTCCAAACCACACTCGTATCGAAGGTAGATAATTTCCCTCTGACGGTGACTCAAACTTTTCAAGCCATCTAAAAAGGCCTTATCCTTCCTTGTCTTATCTTCTTTTTCTATAATTTCTTCTTCTAATGAGAATGCTGCTTCAAATCTCATGGGGACATCTTCAATCGAAATATTTTTTTTACTTCTATCCAATTCTTTTAAAATCGAATTTTTTAATGCTTTTAATAAATAATACCTGATACTAAACTTTGATCTAAGATTGGTATTCGCCTGAATTAGTTTACAAAAAACATCCTGAATGCGATCTTTAATAAAATCCGGATCATCTTTGAATTTTATACCATATTGAAACATTGGAAGAAAATTCTGACGATAAATAGTTGACAGGCCTGATTCATCTCCAGCATTCGACTTTTGCCATTTTTCATCGTCTCTATCCATTTAATAAACTTAGAAATAAATAACCAAAATAGAAAATTTTCATTGCAATCGTAGAATTGAATTTCAACGCAATCACAAAATGATAACTAAAAGAAGAAAACTACTCAAAGTCATTTCACAATTTCAATGAATCTTATAATCGTTAATCGCAAATTTCGATTTCTAATTCACGCCAAGGGTTTTTCTAATCCACTCCATTTCGTAGGTTCTGAATTCATCAGGAATATCATGCCCAGTTGTAGGAAAAGCAATATATTCTTTGTGGCATGTTAATTGATTATATGCAGCGAAGTTGATGTGTGGAGGACAGGTTTTGTCGAGCAATCCGAATCCCATTAAAACAGGACATTTAACCCAGCCAGCAAGATTTTTTATATCAATATAACTAAGCGTATTATAGACCGTTTCCCAACTAGTTTTGGGATGATTTTTTACATACGAAACAAATTCATTGCCTGGCCAATCTGCAATCTGGAAATAATGAGGGAAGTCTGATAAAAAGGGGATTTGTGGCACGCAAAGTCTGACTCGCTTATTGTCGAGAGCTGCAGTTGCAATAGTAAGAGCGCCTCCCTGACTTACTCCTTCAACAACTACTCTTGTTGTATCTACTTCTGGTCTCGAAAACAAAAAATCCATTGCTCTGATACAATCCATGTAAGCTCCGCGATAGATATATTGTTCCTTGTCGTTAATAAAATATTGCAGATAGCCAGGAAATCCGGGATTAACATTATCACGGCTATTTCCGTGACCTCTGATGTTTAAGCAAAAACGTATAAAATCATCTCCGTAATTTATCGCAGGTTTCGCGTTAGAGCTATAGCCTTGAAGCTGAAGAATTGCTGGATGTTTTCCTTCCTTTTTGGGCACGGTATACCAACCACGAATTAAAACATTTCCTAATGATCGCATTTCGACTAAAAACACATTTTTCGATGATGTACATAAGCTATCCATTTTGATAACTTTAAATTGCGGATCGACGGCAGCAAGCTCTTTTCGAGCCCGATTCCAATAGCTCTCGAAATCAGCAGGATGATCAACGAGCGATTGAATTTTTTCGGGCTTCACTCCAAATGAAAAACATTGAGTTTTGCTGACTTGCTTCCCTTCCATTTTCACTACAACATTATAAAACCCGGGTGCCGGATCTTTAATAATGAATGTGAAATCTTTAACTGACTTTTTATCAATTTTTATGTCTTGTGACTGATTAGAAATATCCATTTTAAAATCACTGACAACCGACAAGCTTAACTTTCCAGAATAGGCATACCTATCAGCACTTTTTATTCTGATAGGAATAACAACATCTGATCCGTCTCTAATAATCTGATCCGATTCTTTGAACGCTGCCTGAATAGTAAACAAATCTGATTTTTCTTTAACCACAAGCGAAACCGGGTCTAAATAAAGACCACCACTTCCGGTGTAATTGTAAACCTTTACTGCAATTACGTTGGGTTTATCCCATTTGATCTCATTTACAGGTAAGGTATAATTTCGCGGTGTTATATATTTTGAAATAAAATTTGGAGGAAAACTGCCTGTTTTAATTAAAAACTTGCCATTGAAAAATGTAGAATCAACATCTTTAATTTTACCCAGATGCAGCCATAATCCTCCATATTTTTCAGCGTCGGCTTTGTAAATCGAAGGAATAATTACTGTTGTTCTGTAAAAGGCATATCCGTCATAATTTGGGAAGCCTTGATTTTCCCAGCTTTCATTGGTAAGCAGATTTGTCCATAAGGTGTCATTAAATGAAAGGCTTGCCCATTCCGGATCGTCTCCAATTTTGAATTTCCATTTCTCATTCAGCGGATTTTGTGCAAATAAATTAGTCTGAAATAAGATCAACAAAACAATGATCGACAAATTTATTTTGTTCATATTTAATGTATTATCAATTTAAAAACTTGGTTTTACACTTGAAATGTTTTTATAGAAGGCTTTATCGTTGATAGCATGAAATTTATTGTACAAACTGATCTTTTGCTTCTTTTCAATCTTCGATTCGTCCCATTAATATCGAGACAGGGTTTGTCGTTTAATGCAATCTTTCCGTTCGAAATAACGGGCGGATACTTTTCGAACAAATAATGATTTTTTAGGATCTATTGTAGATTATTCATTTATAGTCTTTCACCAAACTGTTAATTCATTAAATTCAATTGGTAATTCCACAAAAGGACCAGGTCGATTGTTGTCAGGTGTTCGTGTCTTTCCAAAATAATCTTTGTCAATAATTAGCAGAGTACCATCCGGATTATCGAAGATTGCCTTTGGAATTTTAGCTTTGCCCAATAATTCGGTGGTAATCAGTTGTACTTTTTGATCAGTATATGCTTTATCCAATGAAAAGCTTAGGTGAACCTTGCTGCCGATTTGCACCAGTTTAATTTCAGGATTAAATTTATTTGAGTTGATGCTATTTTCATCCTTTACACATGGTATTGCAACATTGAAGTATATATTGCCCGCCATCCAAACAGGAAGTTTAGCGTTATCATAACTGGCTGAACCATATTTATTATTGCTTTCAGTTGTATCAGGTTTTTTATCACCATTACCTACAAAAATATTGTTGTAAAAGCGGTCATCCCCTCCAAAAATGGATGTTAATCCTTTAATGTTTGTGGAGTGCGGCAAAAAATATGGTGTGAACCGCCTTAGTTCAGGATGAACATTGATAGACCCTGCTATAAGATTATGGACATATGCACCACCGCCAGACCAATTACTAACTGCTGTAGGAGACAGCAAGATATTGTTATCAATCAAATACGGCCCGTGATTGACTTCGATGAACATATCCTCTGATGAATTATTATAGAACAGATTGCCTGACACACGTGTTCCCTGAGTCATCCAGTCGAGCCATATTGCTCTATTACAATCATGTATGCAGTTCTTTCTTATCTGAGTGTCAATTGGAGCATGAAATTTAATTCCACCAATTTCGTACCCATCGAACAATCTTTTCACCCAAATATTATAAATGTGATTATTTTCAATGGTACTGAAGGCTGCACCCATACTACCACATATACCAGTTTGTTCGCAGTTGAAAATGGTATTATTACGCACAATATGCGAACCGATATTCTCTTTGTTCCAGCCATTCCGGAGTACATTAAAAGTTACTTCGATATAGTGAATATTGCCATCCCTGTTCACATTCTCTTTGTCAGCCGACCAGGTATTGTGACCCGTACCGCGCTCTTTCCCCAAGGTTATTCCCGAACATTTAGAATCGCTAATCACGTTATTTTCGATAATCCAACCTTTGTTCCAATGTGTTGCAATCATACCAACCTGTTCGGCAGTAGGCGCTCCCCATTGCGTAGCAGCCTGACTAATGTAAAATCCGTTAATGGTAATGTAATTAATACCGGGTTTTGAGGGATAAAAAACAGTTGGACGTGCACTGATTTCAACCAGTTCTTTGTTGGGATTGAATTTATGGAAGTTGGCCCAGATTGTTGTATTGTTGTCATCACTTTCGCAATACCAAGTGTAAGTTGAGCCTTCGGGATCCTTGATTTTGGTATTCGCAACTGGGTTGATTACCAATTCTATGTTCTCTTTTTCGTACAGCGATTTGCCGTTCAGGAATACTTCGCCGGTATGATGAATACGTCCTTTGCCAATAAACCAATCGCCGTTGATCGAATCTTTATACGGATTATAATCTCCAAAAAAAGAATTAGGTATTGTAACAGACCACACGCCATTTTTGTCTTTTTTCCAGCCATTAATCTCTTCTGATCCTTTAATCTGAACCTTTTCGCCATGAGCAGCGCGGTATACAATCCTTGTTGAATCACTGTCACCACCCCGCAACGGATCAATTCGTTCACGATAAGTTCCGGAATGAACGGTAATGGTATCGCCCGGCATGGCAGATTTGACAGCGTTTGAAATTGTTAAGAATGGTTTTGTAAGCGATCCATCATTGGTATCGTTTCCAGTTTTCGAAACGTGGTAATCTTTGGCGGCAGATTGGGGTCGTGCCGTGACTTCAACAACGAAAAATAAAATCAACAGCAGATTGAGGATATTTGTTTTCATGCGTTTATAATTTGAATTTAATTTTCACATGGAACGCTCTACAATCATACTCCTATGTGAGAGAGAATTTCTAATGGTTGTTTTTATCTTTTGACTTTACTTTTAATATCAGATAAGGTTTTTAGGGTCTTTTGTTCTTCCACAATTTATAGTCATCCCAGTAGATTTGCAGCGTTTTACCTTGCGACCTCATGTAATCAACTAGTTTGTCGGATGTGTAAAGTTTCATTGGGTTGTAGCCAGTCAAGCCATTGCGAGCTGAGTCTTTAGTCATGTGGGTGAAATCGTGCACGTCGAAAACAATCTGTTTCGTCCCACTATCGGGTGTAATCGTCATCCCGAAATGGCCAGTTTCTTTATTGCCTTCCAAAAAACAGTAATCCATGGTAAGCCACTTACCAATAGACACTTTTACATCTGTGTTATCAGCATTCCAAACCTCTTTTTGCCCTGAATTTTCGGCATTCAGAATAAAATTCAAATCACTTGTGTCTTTGATTAATTGTATTGGTTAATTTACACCCAATTCCCGTCTCTATAGCCGTTTGCCATCCATGGTAGATTTTCGTGATTATAGAATGGAGTTAACTCCATGGCAAGGGTTTTCATGCGCTCATCGTCCATAGGTTTAAAATTTCTGAGGTTTTCGATGTTTGCTTTTACAACTTCCATCGATTCCATTCCTAATACAATACCGTCTGGGCCTTTAAGCGAAAGGGCAAAACGAACCAATTCATTAGCATCAAGCCCTTTGATAGATTCTTTTGGACGTACTACTTTCATTAGGATTACGCCCATTCCCTTCTCTTTGGCTGTTGGAATAACCAATTCCTGACGATTTTGCTTATAACCGTTCCAATGATTCATTGCCATTAGCATATTGTCAAAGTCGCCCCTACCTGCCATGGTATTTAGTGCGTTTGCCTCTGTATGACCTGAGAAGCCAATAAAGCGAGTGATTTTCTGATCTTTCATCTTATGCAAAATGTCAATCAAACCACCCTTCTCGCTTAGTCTTGCCACATCGGCATCGTTTTGCACATCGTGTATCATTAACATATCAACATGATCTGTTTTTAGACGTTTCAAGCTGGTTTCAATCTGACGCATGGCTTCATCAGGATTGCGACTGGTAACTTTTGTTGAAAGAAATATTTCATTCCTGCGTTTATTCACTGTTTCGCCTAATCTTTCTTCACTAACAATGCCCAATTTTGTGTTTTCATACACCCACGCAGTATCCCAATAATAGAGACCGTTATCCAATGCGTAATTTAAGATACGGGTAGATTCGTCCGGATCTACAATATTGCAAAACCGACTCCCGAGCCCAAGGGCAATTCGAGGAATTCGAATGCCTGTTTTTCCGAGGATAACCGATGGTAATCCTTTTAAATCGTAATGACTGGATGAAGTAGTTGTCCTGAACAGTGTTGAACACGAAGATAGAATTTGAGATCCACCAAACATTAAAGCACCCATTCCGACACTTTGTTTGATAAATTTCCGGCGGGAGATATTGTTGTTTTCCATAATTCAAATAATTTAAATTCAACTTAAATAATTAACGCACACAATGAGCCTCAGTAAACTCAACACGAGTATTATCAGAATTCCACATATTCATGATCCAACGCTTGCCTTTTCCAATAATGGGTTTACCTACTTTTTCTGTAGTTTTTCTTTCTTTGAGCGTATAAATTGTTTCTTGCATATCATTTACCACAAAGCAGGGATGACTGATATTTTGGTCGTTTGGCGAATAAAACTCAATATTTTCGACACAATCCCCAAAACTTAAATACAGGATGGTTGCCGGCTGCGATTTATCATCTGGATAACGAACCACATCTATGAAACCCAAAATTGCGACATAAAACGGATCATT
>JBBQUP010000069.1:0-19425 GCA_038212305.1 Bacteroidales bacterium | reverse complement strand
ACGCTATATAACAACACTTTAATGCTCGAACGATTTATGTGCGTGTTTGCTATTAATCCATACACTGCAAAAAATCAGAAAATTGTCAAAGAACTTTTGGATTATGGCAAAATTGCCGCATAAAATTTAACGAACTATTGTGACTTTGACCCCATTTTAATTCATTTTAAATGGCAGGATTACCAATCAGAAAGGCAATACTCATCCCATATTTATTTCTTACTTTTCCTGAACTCCAATTATAATGGAAATTATCTGTTTCATTTGCCAGTTGTAACAACTCATCAGGTTTGTAAAGTCGAAGGATGGAAAAAACACCATCCCACACCGTGCAAAAAGGAATAATCGGAATCAGGTAGGTAAAAAGCAACCTTGATACTCGGAATGGCCTGAAAAATGGCGTACAAAAAAACAGCAAAATGGGGTGAACGATAATGATAAGCAAAATCATCCAAATACTTTTGTTGCCGCCATCGAAAATACCAATTCCTTGCCTAGCATCAACAGCATTTTTCAGAATCTCTTTTGCCTTATTGCGCTCGAAATGATGAAACCCGGAAAACAGTGTTCGAAATCCTTTTAATTTGGAGGGAACACTACCTGCATCAACAGGCTTACTGAGGCACGAAATCCCTCCCCCACTGCTGGTGTATAAATGATGAAATATAGGCAGATTGGGGAATAGATCGGATAAAGTTATTTTTATTTCAGCGTTGAAAGTTTGTTTCAAATCAGTAAAAATGCTTTCCATAGCACCACCACTTCCAGAGCATAAATCGAGAATTTGATTGGTATTGCTTTTAACAAGTGCCTCTTTAAGTTTTGGTAAAACAGGCCGATAAAGCCTAAACGTATGAAACAGAAACCGGAGGTAATCGGTCATGCTGTCCCTTATGATTTTAGGAAACCACGGTTGATCTTCAAATTCAAAGCCCCTGAACATCATTTCAGAAAGTTTTGAAGGTAATCACTGAAGTTTATCGCATCAAACTTTCGACTTCGCCAGGCAATGTATAAATCGGGACGAACAAGATAATAACCCTCGTTTTTAATACCCCAACTTTTAAAAAGATGCTGCGTTCCAGTTTCGTAGGCAATGAATTTCACTGAAATGACATCGCTAAATTGATCAATCACCGTTTGAAAAGGGTTCGGTAATTCTTGCTTTCCGAAGACCAAAAGATGGAAGGTTTGAGCATTTAGTTCATTATACAAACTGCATGATTTCCCGTCTGTTTCATAGATCAGATGCGGCAGCTGGTCACCTGGTTTTGGTGAATGAGCAGGGAAATTAGCGACTGATAAGCCAGACAAGATACTTCGCTTGTAATTTATACCAATTCCCGAAACCGAAGTAAAGATACGGTGACGTAAACCATTACTTTTTCTGATTTTTTCTGAAATCATTGGCAATAACAAAGGAGCAAGTTTCAACCGGATGAACCTGACCAAAAAAGAATTGTTTGTCATAAATATATAAGCCAAATCGGTGTACCTGATAATATTCAGAGCCAAGGGTCGGCGCTCTTCTTGATAGGTATCCAGCACCGTTTTCGATGCTTTTCCTTTGAGATATAAAGCCAGTTTCCACGCAAGGTTATGCGCGTCCTGAAGTCCGGTGTTCATGCCTTGTGCGCCAACCGGACTGTGAACATGGGCTGCATCGCCAACCAAAAAACATCGGTTTTGTCGGTATGATTTTGCACAGCGCGAGTGCGACCGAAATATGGAAAACCATTGTGGATGATGCAGTTCTATTCCGAGATGAATAGGCTTTCCAAGGAAATTTCTAACATCTTCAAAATCAACCTTTTCTTTCTTTTGGATTACTGGAATCAGGCCATCAATGCGCCAACGATTATCGGGCAGAGGGAAAAAGCCAGCAGTATAATCGGCTGCAAATGAAAAAAATATTTCGTTGGCGGGTAATGACAACCTGGCTCTACAATCGGTAATAAAAAGACGCGCTTTGTGTGTTTTTCCCGGGAAAGGAATCTTTAATTGTGTTCGGACAAGGCTGTTGTTTCCATCGGCACCAATCAAAAACTTCGACTTAATAATCTCAATTGTTCCGTCCGGCTTTTGGATTTCAGAGGTAATTACTTCGCTGTCCTGATTAAAAGCTAAAAGAGTTGTATTATTTTCAACCGAATGATCCTGCTCGTTAAGAAAATCAATCAGCAGATTTTCAGTTTGCCATTGTTCGAGCATCAAAAGATGGGGAAAGAGAGTCAAACCTTTGCCAAGCGCACTGATATCAATAACCGAATTTTTTTGATTGTTGAATTGAATATTGATTGTTTTTGCCGTTATTCCTGCTTTCATTGCTTTTTCAGCAACACCCATTTGATGCAGTATCTCCAAGGTGCGGGCATGGATAATCAACGCTCCAGAATGAATGGCAGGTGAAGCTTTCTTATCAATGATCCGGAATGAAATATTCTGCAAAGCAAGCTGACAGGCCATCATCAAACCTGTTGGTCCAGCTCCAGCAATAAGTACATCTACGAGTTGTTTTTCACCTGATTCCATCGTTATTTAGCATTTTTTGCCACCACCAGATACCTGAAAGCCCATCGCCATTGTATGGAAATTTCTTGTAAATCAGCAGTGTGGAGTAATTGTTCCAATTCATTTCGACTAAATGCCCGCAGTACCGATATGGGTCCATCGTGCTTTGATAGAGCTGACCCATTCAGTAGCCTCGTCAGAAACCATACACTATAATAAGCAATTGGACTTCGCTGTAAATCATTCACCACAAAACCTTCGCTGGTATAGGTTTTCAAATAACTGAATAATTGCAAAAGTTCTTGATTATTCAGATGATGACAAAACAGCGAACAATGAACGATATCCACCTTTGGGTCGGTTTTTAAAAAATCCCTATAATCGCTTACCACGCCTGTTATTTCAGAATATTCGGAACAATTAATAATCAGGTATTGTATGGCATCCGGATTTTTATCTACCCCGGTAAGTTTTACCTGATACTGGTTCAACCTCGCCCACCGAGCAATATATTTCAGCACATCGCCGCTGCCACAACCCAAATCAACAATGTGATAGATTTTCTGACGGTCGGTCATCAACCGCTTTATCCCTTCAATAGAAATGGAATGCCCTCCAAGATAGCGATTCAGAACATCTAGTTCGCCTAGGTTTTTATGAAGTAATTGAACGGGAATATCCGGAGCATCCATCATTTCGGACTGGCCAGAACGGTTTTTAAACGAAACCATGGCACACCATTGAAGCGGTATCGATACTTATTCCGGGGCCGAATCCCATGGCAAATACAGTTTCGCCCGACTTGGGATTGCTATTAAACAGCTCATTCAATACAAATAAGATCGTGGGCGACGACATGTTTCCATAATTTCGCAGTACTGCATAAGAATGTTTCAGTTCGTCGTTTTTCAGTAGCAATCCGCGTTCAACTGCTTCAAGTATTTTTCTGCCTCCTGGATGCACTGCCCAATGATGAATATTCTCGGGTGTGAGATGAAGTTTTTCTGATACTACAACCATCAATTGGTCTAGCCCTTCTCCTATAAAATCAGGTATTCCGGCATCCAATATCATTTCAAAATTCACAGAATTTACATTCCATCCCATTAAATCTTTTCCACTATTAAGAAGCATCGGACTAAATCCTTTCAACGAAAATCCCTTTAGATTTTGCTCAATGGCAACCGATTCGGAAACCATGATTACAGCGGCAGCCCCATCACCAAATATGGTATTCGAAAGCAAATTGTCGATATCATTTTTAGGCTGGAAATGCAATGTGCAAAGCTCTACGCAAACAACCAACACCCTAGCATCAGCTTGCGACCTTACAATACTGTCGGCAATTCTCAAGGCTGGAAAAGCGGCATTGCAGCCAATAAAGTTAAGCCCGGTATGGAAAGTATCAGGAGGTAAATTCAGTTCCTCAATCAATTCAATGTCAAGTCCTGGATTGTAAATTCCAGTACAGGTAACCGTAATCAAGTGGGTGATACCAAATTCAGCAACAGAAGCCTGCATGTTTTTAAATGCATTTTTAATGGCCTCAACCGAAAGCGGCAATGCCTTTTGCTTAAAAATATCGATCCTTTTGTCCACCATAGGAATCTCGTGGGTAAGCGGAAATAGTGTGCGTTTATCGAAATCAGAGAAATCGGGAATTGCTGTATGTCGGCTATTAATGGCACTTTGGTGAAATAACACATTTAACTTTCGCGAAGCTGTTGGATCATTATATGCCTGATGCATAAATTGAAGAATCGTTTCCTGACTCGTTGAATATTCAGGAACAGCAGTTCCAATTGAGATTATCCTGCTTTCATTAAAACCAGTTTCCATAACGATTGACGATTAATAGTAAGAAATATAGATTCATAATGGAAGAGGTGAGCATATTCATATCCATCGTATTCTCAAAATTGGCATGATTAGTATCCTTCCGCACTTTTGCAAACCAAACCGAAAGTTTGTAAATAACAGGAAGCATCATTAATAAGAAGATGATTAGGGCAAAAATTTGTTGTTTTATGCTAAAATAGAAGAACATCAACACAACTGCCAATGCAAAAAGCAACCCTGAAAAAACGAAAGTTCCATTATAGCCCAATTTATAACTGATAGAAATAACCCCGTCGTTTTTATCGGCCTCGTGCTGGTAAATTTGTGTTAAAGGATAAATACTGCCAATGAACAAACTGGAAATAATCATGCAAATAATTGAATTTTCGGAAAATAAATTAACCCAATTAATGCCATTTATCGCTGTTGACGACATCAAAAAAACAAAAGCACCCTGAAACACAAACACGGTCAGGAATCCAATGATCGGATATTTTTTCAGACGGATCCGACGGTAACTGTAGGCTCGCGACATAATAATAAAAACTAACACCATCATCGAAAAGTAAACCGAAATTACCAATCCAGCCAAAAGTGCCACAATATCCATTAATAAAGTGGCATAATACAAATTAGTTGTGACTTTCGGAGGATGTTTCAACCCACCAATACTACCCTCATCGCGATCCTGAAAGCTGTTGTAGCCATTGCTCGAAGGGAAAACCAAAACATGTAAAATCAAAAAAGCCAGAATGGTATTCAACCAGTTTATTTCGCCGGATTGACTGAGTGCAAACAGAAAAACAGGCAGCAGAAAAAAAGAAAACATGAACCGCAGATGCTTTACCGTATTCTTATCGAACCATGAAAAAATTGGATAATGAAATGCCATTATTATATTATTAGTGAGGTTTGTGATTATTTCGCAGATTCTGGTTACGATAACAAATGGTTTTCCAGACCAACTTGTGCAATCGAGGCCTATCTCGCCAATGCATGAAGGAACAAAACTACAATTAAGTTTAATGTTGAGACTTATACATTTCCATCGAAAATTTATATAATTCCCACATTTTTAGTCAGCATTTTAATAGTGTGACTAAGAAAACACTGTATTTCTTAAAAAACGTCTTCGTTACTACCCCTAACCCCTAAAGTGAAATCTGCTACACCCCAGTGGTTTGGCAATTCTCCCTTTGGGGAGTCCGAGGGAGCGCGCAGGGGAAAGGATGTGTTTTCTTAGAGGCACAAAATGAGCATGAATAATTTATGTGGGAATTATGTAATTTATTTCCAAAATTGTATAACGCATTTTCATGCAAGGATTCTCAACTTGTATATTATTAAACTAGATGTAATGCCATAGTGATTTGGTGGTCTCACGTTTTTTTTTAATACAATCGCTAGGATGAGAAAATATATCGTAAAAATCGAAACAATAGACAAGGTTACTCATGACGTGATGAAAATTGTCACCGAAAAACCTGATGGGTACAAATTTACTCCAGGACAGGCAACTGAAATCGCCATAAATAAAAAGGGTTGGCTTGAAGAAAAAAGACCATTCTCCTTTACCTGTCTACCAAACAATGATTATCTGGAGTTTACCATCAAAACCTATCCAGAGCATAAGGGTGTTACCAACGAACTCATGAAACTAAAAAAGAAGGATGAGTTGATTTTACATGAAGTGTTTGGTGCCATTTCATACACAAAAGAAGGCGTGTTCATTGCTGGAGGCGCAGGCATTACTCCTTTCATTTCTATTTTCAGGCATCTTCAGAAACAAAACAAAATAGGTAACAATGTGCTGCTGTTTGCCAATAAAACCCAAGCCGATATCGTTCTCGAACAGGAATTTAATAAAATGCTAGGTGATGCTTTCATCAATATTGTATCGGATGAAAGGGCGGACGGCTATCATCATGGAATGATATCTGAAGAATTTTTAAAAACCAACATCAAAAACTTTAAACAGCAATTTTATGTATGCGGCCCACCACCAATGATGGAAGCTGTTCTCAAGCAATTAGCAAATCTTGGCGTTGATGAAAATTTAATTACAAAAGAATTAATGTAACTAAACTTAAATAATCATGAACACATTCACAACTAAAGACAAAACAGATATTTATTTCAAGGATTGGGGAACAGGCACACCCGTTGTTTTCAGTCACGGATGGCCGCTGAACGCGGATGCATGGGAATCACAAATGGTATTTTTAGCATCAAATGGATTTAGATGCATTGCCCATGACCGCCGCGGACATGGGCGTTCTGCTCAGCCATGGAATGGCAACGATATGGATACCTATGCCAATGATTTGGCCGAACTGTTTGAAACACTTGATCTGAAAGGCGTAACCTTAATTGGTCATTCAACCGGTGGCGGCGAAGTAGCCCGCTACATTGGCAGACATGGAACTTCACGTGTAGCTAAGGTTGTTCTGATGGGTTCGGTAACCCCTGTTATGCTGAAATCCAAAACAAATCCCGAAGGATTACCGATTAAGGCTTTTGACGATATTCGCACCGGTGTTTCAGCCGATCGCTCTGAGTTCTTTAAGGACTTGACCACACCGTTTTTCGGTGCCAATAGAAAGGGAAACAAGGTTACACAGGGTATGCGCGATGCCTTCTGGTTTCAGGCAATGGCAGGTGGATTGAGAAACGAACTCGAGTGCATCAAAGCCTTTTCGGAAACCGATTTCACCGAAGATTTGAAAAAGTTTAATATTCCCACGTTGATTATCCATGGCGACAACGATCAGATTGTACCTATAGAGGCTTCAGCCAAGCTCTCGGCTAAGCTTATCAAAAACGCGGTACTTAAGGTGTATTCGGGTGGCCCTCATGGTTTGGCTGATACACATAAAGATCAACTCAATACAGACTTGCTCGATTTTCTCAAGTCATAATCTAATTCGAGGACATCAATCAAAATTCCCAACATACTCACTGTCAACGGAAAATCAAAATATTTGTTGATTGCTTGAAAGGTTTAAAAAATTGACAAGAGAGATAAGTTAAAATCGGCCACGGTTAATACATCAATACTGTAATCGTTCCTTCTAAATCAGAATAGACACAAACAATATGAGTTTCAAGGCTTTCGAGGTTTTGAAAATCAAGGAGTTCACTTTTGTGAATGACTGTTTTCAAAATGAGAATAACGCAGTATTTGGAGTTTTCTTGCAAAGACTAATTAAAAATATCGGAAATAATATTATACATACACTAAAATAAAAAATCATGAAAACAAAAGAAGAATCAACACAAAAAACGCAAACAGCTTATCAATGCCCCATGAAATGTGAAGGCGACAAAACTTTTGATCAACCAGGGAATTGCAAGGTATGTAACATGAAACTTGTTCCCCTTGATGATACCAAAAGTTCACAGGGAAAACATCATGGCTGTTGTTAATTAAAAGGGAACACAAAACTCCCCTTGTGAAATTGTAGAATTTGGAATATGAAACTATTTAATAATAAATATCATGATGAACGGATTTGGAGGACACAGCTGGGGAATGGGATTTGGCTGGATTTTCGGCCTTGTTATTGTTGTTTTTATTGTATGGATAATTGTTAAGAGTTTTAATAAAAACAACAATTCAAAATAGAAGTGGGCACTGAATGTCTCAAATGAAAATGCATGCTATGACAGATAACCATTCAAACACCAATAACCATAGCGGTAAATACTACTGCCCTATGCATTGCGAAGGCGACAAAACATACTCCAAGCCTGGCGATTGTCCCGTTTGTGGTATGCACCTGAAAAAGGAAGAAACCGCCACTGAAAGTCATGCCACTTATACCTGCCCCATGCATCCTGAAGTAAAACAGGATCACCCGGGCAATTGTCCAAAATGTGGCATGAACTTAGTTCCTGAGAAAGGTGAAGAAACCAGCGATGAGGACAAGTCATACAAAAAAATGCTTAAAAAGTTTCGGGTAGCATTGGCATTGAGTATACCGATATTTATTATTGCCATGTCCGACTTAATTCCTTTTTTGCATCTCCAGTCCATTGCTTCACATAAAGTATGGAACTGGGTTCAGTTTGCATTGGCCACACCAGTGGTGTTTTATGCAGGCTGGGATTTCTTTAAACGTGGTTGGAGCTCGATACGACGCTATGCACCAAATATGTGGACTTTAATCTCCATCGGAGTTGGCACAGCATATCTATTCAGTGTCATTGGCCTATTTTTTCCTGAGTTTTTCCCATCGCAATTTAGAGATGAGCACGGGAATCTTCATTTGTATTTCGAAGCAGCAGCCGTGGTTCTCACCCTTGTTTTATTGGGTCAGGTACTCGAACTCAGAGCTCACAGCAAAACCAATTCCGCTATTAAAGCATTATTGGGTCTTGTTCCACCCATTGCCAGAGTTATCCGCAATGGCAAAGAAGAAGAAATACCGCTCGAGGATGTTAAAGTTGATGATATCCTAAAAGTGAAACCGGGTGAAAAAATCCCGGTTGATGGCATCATCACCAATGGATCTGCTATTATAGATGAAAGCATGATTACTGGTGAGCCCATTCCTTCCGAAAAATCGAAAGACGATAATGTAACCAGTGGAACCATCAACGGGAAAACCGTTTTTGAGATGAAAGCAGTAAAGATTGGTTCGGACACGCTGCTGTCGCAAATTATTGAAATGGTGAATGTAGCCAGCCGATCGAGAGCTCCCATTCAAAGTCTGGTTGATATAGTTGCAAAATACTTCGTTCAAATTGTTGTTTTAATTTCGCTCATAACATTTGCAGTGTGGGCAATTTGGGGCCCCTCCCCGGCCTATATGTATGCTTTTGTAAATGCAGTTTCGGTTTTAATTATTGCTTGTCCGTGCGCCTTGGGATTAGCCACACCCATGTCTATCATGGTAGGTACGGGTCGCGGCGCTCAGTTAGGTGTGTTGGTAAAGGATGCAAGTGCCATCGAACAAATGACTAAAGTGGACATGCTGATCATCGATAAAACAGGCACCATAACTGAAGGAAAACCAAGTCTTAACGGCTTTAAATCGTTTGGAAAATTAAGTGACGATGAAGTGCTTTGGTTGGCAGCATCTATTGATGCAAATAGCGAACACCCTATTGCCGATGCCATTGTTCAAGGTGCTAAGGTGAAAAATATAAAATTAGAAAAGCTCGATAACTTCGAATCGGTGACTGGGAAGGGTGTTAGAGCCATGTACAAAACACAAAAAATTGGATTGGGCAATCACCGGTTAATGGAAGATTTTAAAGCCTCAGTTGATGACACAAACAAGAAACTGGCTGAAGAATGGCAGCAAACAGGCCAGACCGTGATGTATTTAATCCTTGATAATAAAGTAGAAGGAATGGTAAGTGTTGCCGATAAAATTAAAGAAACCTCTGCTACGGCAATTCAAACATTGCAAAAATTAGGCATCAAAGTACACATGCTTACCGGCGATAATAAATACACAGCCAAAGCTGTTTCCAACGAGCTTCACCTCGATGGCTTTGCAGCCGATTGTCTTCCTGACGATAAATACAAAAAAGTGAAAGAACTTCAGGATCAGGGACATATTGTTGCCATGGCGGGCGACGGCATTAACGATGCTCCAGCACTTGCCCAAGCAAATGTGGGGATTGCAATGGGCACCGGAACCGATATTGCCATGCAAAGTGCAAAAATCACCCTTGTAAAAGGCGATCTAAATGGAATTGTGAGGGCTCGCGAACTCAGCACAGCGGTTATGAGGAACATAAAACAAAACCTCTTCTTCGCCTTTGTTTACAATTCCATTGGCGTGCCAATTGCGGCTGGAGTTCTATTCCCATTTTTCGGCATTTTGCTCAGCCCCATGATTGCTGCCGCAGCCATGAGCTTTAGTTCAGTATCAGTTATTGCAAATGCGTTACGGCTTAGAAAAAAGTAATGCAAAGTAATTAGGCATGGGTTGCAACTCAGTGCCAGCGAGGCTATATTATGAAAGGCTTTCAGCCAGAAAACATATTCTTGAAAATTCATGCGCTCTAAGCGCCTATATCAATATATGTTATTTAAATCTGTCAAAGTATTAATTATTCAAAACAACAAAATCATGAAACGTAAATTTATTTATTCGTCAATCCTTATTGTAGGATTAGTTTTAGTTGGTTCAACAAGTAATAAGGTTAATGGTCAAACACAAAAACCTACTACCACTAAACAGGAAACTATGCAATATACATGCCCTGTTCACACTAAGATTGTTAAAGACAATCATGGAAAATGTCCTATATGCGGTATGGCACTGGTTAAAAAATCTGATTTGAAGAAAAACAGCATGCATCAAATGCGCGACTCCACTGGCATGAACCGAGATAACATGAAAATGAAGCACGACTCAATAGGCATGAAACATCACCAAATGATGGGCGATTCAACAGGCATGAAACAACATCAAATTAAGGGCGATACTACTCAAATGAGAAAAGGAATGATGCAAAGTAATATGCAAAAGAATTGAGGTGCGAATAAGCTGCTTCAATAACTAGTGCGTTTAAGAAAACACATCATTTCCCCTGCGCACACCCTCTGGCTTCCTAAAGGGATAATCTCCAACCCGCTGGGGTAAAGCAGATTTCCCTTTAGGGGCTAGGGGTAGTAACGAAGAGGTTTTTGATAAATACAGTATTTTCTTAGTGACACTATCTAAAAACAGGCTCAATGTTGATTTAAGTGGTGGCCTTTATTTATCGATGAATTTTACCCACTAGAAACGTTATAGAGCCTAAAAACATAAGCTGATATTGCAGTAAAAACCAATTGTAAAGAGAAGAATATCATGAATAAGGATCCTGCTTATACAATAGCCATCAATGGTGGTTCATCATCTATAAAATTTGCTTTTTATACCACAGATAAAATCCCAACCCTTTTGCTTCATGGTAAAATTGATAGGATTGGCTTGAAAGATTCAACTTTAACTTTCGCCAAAAAAAATGAAAAGCAGCATGATAGCGTTAAGGTAGCAGCTTCTGATCATCGTTCAGCTGCTAATTATCTAATGGACTGGCTCGAAAAGCAGGATGAATTTGTGTCGGTAAAAGCGATAGGACACCGCATAGTTCACGGCATGAAGCATACCGAACCCGAACTTATCACCCATGAATTGTTGGACGAACTGCATCGCATCGCATCATACGATCCCGATCATCTGCCCGATGAGATTAAATTGATTGAAATCATCCGTGAGCGTCATCCAAAACTTACTCAGATAGCATGTTTTGATACTGCGTTTCACAGCACCATGCCACGCGTTGCTAAAATCCTTCCTATTCCCCGTCGGTTTGATGCGTTAGGCATTCGCCGATATGGTTTTCACGGCTTATCCTATTCCTATTTAATGGAGGAGCTCGCTCGCATAGCTGGCAAGGAAAAAGCCAATGGACGCATTGTATTAGCCCACCTAGGCAGTGGAGCAAGCCTTGCTGCCGTTTATAAAGGTAAAAGCGTGGACACCAGCATGGGATTTACTGCTGCCGGAGGATTGGTAATGGGCACCCGATCGGGCGATATTGATCCTGGTGTTGCATGGTACATGATGAAATCAGAAAAGTTATCGCCCAAACAATTTAATGCGCTTATCAATCACGAATCTGGGTTACTTGGTATTTCCGAAACCAGTTCCGACATGAACGATTTACTCTCTAATCAAACCAACGACACTAGAGCAGCCGAAGCGGTAGAACTGTTTTGTTATTCCGCTCGCAAATGGATAGGTGCCTTCGCAGCGGCGCTTGGCGGGTTGGATACGCTGGTTTTTTCAGGTGGTATTGGGGAGAACTCCACCGAAGTACGCACTAGGATTTGTGAAGGGTTAGAGTTTCTGGGAATCGAACTTGAAGTAAAACAAAACTTGGCAAATAGTCCTGTTATTTCAAAAGATTCAGGGAAAGTTGTTGTCCGCGTTATTCGCACCAACGAGGAATGGATGATAGCAAAAACAGTCAGCCATATATTAAACATCCTTAAGAGATAAAACATAATCAACGAAAAACTTGTTTTTAAAGTAAACAAAAAGGCAATGATATGCATTTGAAAGACTTGATGCGAATTGGTATTGCCGCCGATCATGGTGGCTTTGAGTTAAAAGCTCAATTGGTTCAATCTCTCCAAACCTATGGTTACGAGGTAAAGGATTTCGGGGCACTTGAATTAATTGATGGTGATGATTACCCCGATTATATAATACCTCTGGCCAAAGCAGTGGCTAGAAGAGAAGTTGAACGGGGGATTGCTATCTGTGGCAGTGGTGTGGGTGCTTGCGTGGCGGCCAATAAAATAAATGGCATTCGGGCGGCATTAATAACAGACTCCTTTTCGGCACACCAAGGAGTTGAAGACGACAACATGAACATTATGTGTTTAGGCGGCCGGGTAACTGGATATGCCTTGGCTCAGGAGTTGGTTCAGTTATTCCTGAACGCCAGTTTTAAAACGGAAGAAAGGTTCATCCGCAGATTGGCAAAAGTGGATGCACTGGAAATGGATAGAGAAGTTAACTAGTCTTTGCAAGAAAATTCCAAATACTGCGTTATTCTCATTTTGAAAGCCTTGTCTTTGAAGCTTTCTTATCAAAGACTGTGAAAACTGCAGTTTTTGTGCAGACACTATTTAATTACAAATAAGGTTTTCGGACTTACAGTTCCGTTTTCCATGCTCGCAATTGCGTTTTTCCAACTAGCATCCCTATTTTCCGGAGTTGCATGAGCATTTTACATGCGTACATCTCCCTTTTCCAAACTTACAAATGTAAGATTCCGAGCTTCATTTACGATTTTCGGACTTACAATTGCAGTTGCCCATCTTGCAGTTATTCCCCTTCTACTTTTATCAACCCTAAACGCCTTTACAAGGCTATTTTTAAGAACTTAATGTCAAATATAATAAAAAAAGTAATCTATATTATTTACCAAATTTCAAAATTCTTAAAACACCCTTCACCACAATCATAAATACAATTGCCCTCACAATTAAACGTGTTATTTGGAATCAGTAAGAAATACCAATATTCCTGCTAGAATTACACCTGCATTAATAATCACATCATTTGAGATGAAAATCATGCTTGCTTTCATGTGGACTTCGATGCTTTTCGATTTTTACAATAAGTAATAGCCATTAGCTATAAGAGCAAATATTGACACGCCTATCATTATTTGTTAATCTGGCATGGCTTCTGAGCTAAAGAAACGTCTAGAAACCTCAATAACGCCTAATAATACCAAGGTCAGTTGAAAACACACACTCAAACGGGGGACTTTTTTTCGTAATATTGTGGAGCCTACTGCCCTCAGACTTAGACCATAAACAAAGGAATCGGCAAGCATATCAAGTGAATCAGCGATCAAACCCATTGATTTTGAAATTAATCCAGTGGTCATTTCTATAATGAAGAAACCGAATTTAATTATCGGTACTGCCCAAAGTAGTTTTAATTGTACTTGAGAACTCTCTATTACCAATTAGCTTTCATCAATGGTTGTTGTATTTGAAAGTTTTGCTCCAAAGTTTAATGTTTCTAATCTTGATAGTGTTTCATTATCATTCTCCTAATAAAAGACCGTGAGGTTTCTGTTTTCAATATCAAACTCCAGTTTTTTGATAACCGTTAATCCATCCAGTTTCATGCGAATCGTGTTTTGTTCGGATGGACAATCCATTTTTGATATGTGGTATTCTGACTTTTTCATTTCGAGAACCTAATTTAAAAAAGCTTTATTTTAATTCCTCCATTAAACACAAATCCATCGGTGGGAGCCCAGATATCAGGGAAAGACGGGTTGTTAGTTGGTGGCAGAACTAACGATTCATAATCGGTTTGAAGCACATTTGTGAAGTTCTCGAAATTGATAAATACGGAAAACCTTTCAAACTGGCGCATTAACATTATACCCATCGTCCAAAAATCAGTTTTCTTATCGTACAAATTATCGTATTGCATTCCTGTATAATACAACTCATAACCAGCCGACCATTTATCTTCAATTTCATAAATAAGAACGAAGCCTGCATTGTGTTTTGGGGTTAAAGGTTTTTGATTGCTAATATTATCGTATTGTAATTCCGTATTAACCAAAGCATAATTCAGGTACAGTTTGAAATCATCGTAGGCAAGTTTCACGTTGGTTTCAAAACCAGAACTTAGGATATTGCCGTCAGCACTTTCAAAGAATAGGCGGTTGGTAATATCATCTTCTCTTAAAACCAGAGCGTTTTTTAATTGTGTTAGAAAGAATAATTGGTTTATGGAAAACGATGCTTTGTCCCCTATTGTTGTTTTATAATTGATGTCAAAATTACCTCCAATAGAAGTCTCAGCTTCTACTTTATTCACTGAAATTGGCTCAATATCTCGGAAGTACATTTTTTCTGCATCTTCTGTAAAAATGGTCGGCAGTTTATAACCTATTGCCCCACCAATTCTTGAACTTAGCTTGTTGTTGGCTTTAAAAAGTATTGATAAACGAGGTAAAATAAACGCACCATATTCATCATTATAATCGGTTCTTAAACCACCTTCGAATATCAATTTCTTATTAATATCGGTTGTGTTTTGTACAAAAGCACCAATGGTATTATACGAATAATCTCTTACTGGGAAACTATCGGTATTGTTTTCGGTGAACTGTTCGAGGTAGTGGTTTAGTCCAAACTGCCAATCAATATTTCCCTTTCTGTGTAAATTATAGTAGGCTTCAGTAAAACTGGATAATTGATTGCCATCAAAAATGTAATCAGGGCTTGTTAATTCTCGATTAAAAAAAGAAACGCTATTTTTTATGCCAATTGTTCTATCATCCATTGAATTGCTCAAGCTAAATTGAGTAGCATATCTTTCGGACTTGTTTGTTTCGGTAAAAATGTGTTCGGCAGTTGTATTTCCTTTAATTACTTCCATATCACCACCAGTTCGGTCATCAATGGTAGTGTTTACGCCAAAACTAAGTTCAGTATTTGAATTGAGGTAGTAATAGAATTTGGGATTTAGACTAAGCGTTTGAGCTTTTGGCATATTTGAGAAACCATCATTATCGGGGTCGTACGCCACCTGATTACTGGCAGAACCATAAATTGCGAGTCCCGTTTTTTCATATTTCTGAGCGTAAAAGACATTGCCAGTTGTACCTAAAGCACTTGTCTGGTTAAGCATGATGTCAAGCTTGGGTTTTTCTGCTGGTTGAATGGTTATTAAGTTCACCAAGCCTGCAATTGCACCGCCACCGTATAGGGTTGAACTACTTCCTTTGATAAGTTCCACTTGTTTTAAGTCTAATGGGGGTATTTGCATAATGGAAAGTCCTCCTGCAAAACCGCCATAAAGCGGAAAGCCATCTTTTAGAATTTGAGTATATCGTCCATCTAAGCCTTGAATGCGAATGCTCATATTTCCAGAGCTTAAGGAAGTTTGCTGAATTTGTACCCGTAGTTTCACTCAGTAACATCCCAATATTTGATGAGTTCATAGCTGCTTTTTCTCCTAATTCTTCACCCGTTATAGCCTCTATTCGTGTTGGAATATCCTGAATTGTTCTCGAAGAACGAGTAGTTGATATTATAACCTCTTGCAGTTCCTCCCCTTCTTCTAATTCAATTTTTATTGCTTTGCTATTATTCTCAGGAAAATCTAACGCAATTTCTAATTCCTCATAACCTACAAATGAAATAACAAATACAACTTTTCCGTTTGGAATGTTTTCAAGTTTTGCCACTCCTTCGGCACTGGAAATTGTACCCTGTGCAGTACCCTCAATTACAATGCTGGCGCCGATTAAGGATTCGCCAGATTTTTCCTTTATTTCAAATGTAATGGTGTTTTGAGAAACGGCATAACCTGTAAGTATCAGGTTGATTACGAAAATTAATATATAGCGCATCATGTATCGGATTACAAATTTATAATGCAAAACTACACCGATTTATTATGCAGCAGTATTGCAAAGGTTTATTGGCAATTGGGACAAATACCTTTTATGCCATAATTGGCATTTACAAACGAGAAACCTACTGGTAGCTTCAATTGAGGTAGTGGCATTTCTTTCATGCAATGAGTTTGTCCACATTTATTACATAAAAAGTGAATATGTAAATCATCTGCATGGTAGTTTTTAATTTCTTATTTGCAAATGCAACATCTATATAGAGGGCGAGGATGTTATCCCTAATTCAAGCAAGAACTTTATTTTTTGCTCGATATCATAAGTTATGGCGTACACCGATATTGTCGCTCCTGAAATAGCATCAATGTTTTTATCAACCTGTAAAGGTTCTGCCCCATCGTGACCAATAAACTGTTTTAACCAACCTTTGGCAGTTACCTCTTGCCCATGGGTGGCTTGGTAATTAAAAACCGTTATGGCTTGAACTATTTTGTTTTTATCGAAAAGAATATAATAGTCAAAGTATTCAGAATCGCCATCACTGGCTAATTTGTGCGTGATAGAACAGCCACCAGCGCGACAACTGTTCACACGCCCAACATAAATATATTTGTATTGGCTTACATTATTCGTTTCAAGTTGAAAAAACTTACCATTATATGACTGCTGCAAAGTTGTTGAATCCGTCACCGCAAATTCCTTTATTGTTGACACATCGGTAATGCCTGACTTTTGTAAAGACTTAAGCAACGCTTTGGACTGATACTCAATAGGAGTTTGTGCAAATGCAGACACAAAACTAATTGCACTCATCAATGATAGTATTGTCTTTTTCAAATTCATCGGTTTATAATTGAATCTTAGTTATCAGATGGAAGTCGCCAATTAATAACTGTCCCATGTGAGAAACTTATGCTTATGGCTCTTTTCATATTGGTTTATTAAAACATGACACCTACTCCAAGGTTCAAAGTTTTGGCATATTTTACAAATTGCATATCAGCTTTAGCTACAGCTCCTTTTGTTAGGGCAAGGGTAAATCCTGTAGTGATAGCACTCTTCTCGTAACCAACATTTTTGTTAATATTGCTTTCAACGCTATTGTGGGTATTAAGAAATTCGTACCGCACAAACGGAACAAGTTGTTTTTCTGTCTTTAACGAGCGCAAAACGTTGTACCCAACTTCGGCATAGTACCCAATCATAGAGCTACCTAAATCGTTTAATTTACCAGCTCCATCGGCTGTAAATGCATTGTACTGTTCAGAGTTTGATAAACTTGAGTAATAGAATTGACCTCTTAATTGAAGACCTTTTAAGTTGTATCGAGCATCCAAACCTAACATGGAAACACCAACTACAGAAGAATCTGCCATTGCGATAGAGGCTTCGTCATTCTTATCAACGCCATCGTAAAGCGTGCTTTGGGTTTTTCCAAAATAACCCGATAGACCAATGTTTAATCCACGAATACCATAATATTCAACTTTTCCTGAAAAGTTAGGAGAGCTGATATATGACTCTGCACCTTTTTGGCGACCTTTTCGTAAGCCATATTTTCCACTTAGGTGAGCTGAACCATCGTAACCATTGAATCCATTCATTACATAAGCTTGATACTTAATTGAAGCAGGTAGAATATTACCAGTCACGCCAAATCCTACCTCACGCCATGTAGTTGGGGCAATGTAATTGTCTATTAATGGACGCTCAACTCCGTTAAAAGTGGTTGGCTCGTGGAATTCGTTAATGATACCCATAGGAACTAGCATTAATCCTCCTCTCAAATTCAGATAGTTGTTTAATTTATATTGTAAAAACGCTTGCTCAACATACACCTCTATAACATGTTCATACTCTAATTCTGTAACGAACTGTGTTTTTTTATTGAAGTTATATCCGAATAGCATTACAACACGGTGAACATCAAGCGTACCACTGTTGTACGTTGAGCCATCCATTGGCTGATTATAATGCACCTCACCATATCCACCAACTACTAGTTTACTATCTTTTGATAACAGGTTATCAGCCGTGCTTGTGTATTGATTTGAAGTACTATCAGCGCTTTGAGAAAAGGCTAAAACATTAATCAAAGCCAATACGGTTAAAAGTAAAACTTTCTTCATCATTATATTATCTTTTAAGTTGTTACAAATTCACATTGCAAAAATATAAAGATGATACGGTGCATGAAATCCCTATATGTTGGTATTTTATTGAGAATAATTCTTAATAAAAATCACTATTAATGATGATCCCCATCACTGTGAGCAGCATGAAAATGTTCCATGTCAAGTAATGATTTGCCTGTATCTTTTAGCAGACCTATCGACCATTTAATGATTACAAAAGAACTAAGAAGTGCTGCAATGGTATCAATAAACGGAATATCCCAAATCATTGCAGCTATTAAGCCTAATATTGCAGAGACACTTGTTAAGGCATCAGCAATAACATGCAGATAGGCAGCCTTAATATTGTGGTCAGAGTGTTGGTGGTCGTGATGTAATAAAAAGGCACTCGCAATGTTCACAACCAAACCAATAATTGCAACAAATATGGCTTCGTTATATACAATGATTACCGGATTGTAGAAACGTTGAATTGCTTCAACTATAATTACAACTGCAAAAATCAACAGCATTAAACCACTACTATAACCTGATAAAGAAAGTATCTTATCGGAATTTCCTTTGAACTTATCACTTTTTGATACATTACGAACGATGATGTAGGCGACCCAACTTAAACCAATGGCTAATACATGTGAGCCCATGTGAATTCCATCTGCTAATAAAGCCATTGATTTGGTAGTTATACCAAATATTATTTCAATAACCATTGTAACGGCAGTAAGAAGTACTACCCACATGGTTCTACTTTCAAGCATATTTTTGACCATATTGATAAGTTAAATTCTACTGCAAAAGTAGTTTCTTTTAAGTTATACTAGAATTAACAGAATTAGGTATTTTTATATGTATTAACCGACAAAACATAAATCTTGTCGGTTTTTGTTTTCTATATTGTTGTATAATAATAGGTTGCATAAATATTTTTTGGTTTTTCAAAAACCTACCCCCCTCAAAAGAGCGACATTTGTATGCCCACAGGGCTTTTATTTCGACTTGTTATGCGCTTTATGTAGGAACGCCTACCCTC
>JBBQUP010000068.1:0-19469 GCA_038212305.1 Bacteroidales bacterium | reverse complement strand
TTTTTACTCTCTATTTCTCCGCGGCGACTGATTACCCCACCCTCGAGCAGCATCGCTTCCGCAAGGGTGGTTTTACCAGAGCCGCTACTACCAAGTAAGGAAATGTTCTTTATTTGGTCGGCTTGATAAACTTTCATAATTCTTAAGATTTAAAAGTTATAAATTATAGATGAAAGGGAATAGTTCAAAATTAGCATTATTTAGCAAATGGACAAGTTTATTGCTACTTATCTTCTTAAGCTTACGGAACTTTAAATTCATTTTATTCTTAGATAGATTGCGATTAAAAAGCTTCGTAATAAAACATATTGTATTTGTCAATCAATCTCCGTAATTTGTATAATCATAAATCTTGCATCATGATTTTACATGGAGAAGCTGCAAAACTGACTATCATAATTGGCGAATTGGAGCGTGTTTACAAACGACCTTTATTTGAGGCTTTAATATTTGCGGCAAAAAAATACAAACTTGCGGGGGCAACGGTTTGCAAGGGGTTTTTGTCGTACGGAGCTGATAGCATGCATCATAGTGTTAAGGTTTTCTCATTGTCGAATCAATTGCCTGTTGTGATTACCCTGGTGGATGTAAAGGAACGAATTGAGGACTTTGGAAACATTGCTTCAAAGCTCTTGAATAAAGCCTGTAGTGGAGGCATTATTTTTATCGAACCGGTTAATGTAGTTAGGTATTCAATGCCTCAAACGGAGTCTGCCAAGTAATTGAAATATCTTGTCTGTTCGTCTAATATCTATTATTCCTCCTATCTCTGTTTTCATTTAGATTTTATAGAATTAAAACTTCAACTCATTTCTCAATTAGTTTATTTATGGAATTTAGTTCTATTCGTTTATCTTTGCCCATAGTTAAACGGAATATGAATGGGAAGTCGATTTTTATTGTTAGGATGGTTATTGCTTAGCTCAAGTATACTTAGTAGAGCTGAATCGCCTAAGTTGGTTGTGTTGATAGTGGTGGATCAATTAAGTGCGGATCAATTGCTCATTTTCAACCCAAATTTTGAAGAGGGCGGTTTTGTTAAGTTATTGTCTAAAGGCGCTTATCTGCCTCAGGTTAAAGTAAGTTCTTTATCAGCATATAGCGGTTCTGCTTTTGCATCATTGGTTACCGGAACTACTCCTCAAAATCATGGTATCGTCAGTAATTTCTGGATCGATTCTCAGAAAAATGGAATAGTTAGTGCCAATAGAAACGATACCGCTTATCTGGATAAGAATCCACGATTGTTAGCTTCTACCATTACCGATGAGCTAAGTCGCTTGTTTTTAGGTAAATCAAAAATTGGTGCTATTGGACTTAATACCGATTTGCTTACATGGGCCGTTGGACATTCAAACACCAATTATTCCTATAGCATTAATCCTGTTACCGGCGATTTTGTTTCAGGAAATACAAATAATAGTTCTGTATGGGTGACTGAGTTTAATTCAAAAGGGTTCTCTCAAATGTATAAGCAACGAGAGTGGGGGCCACTAAATGATTTAAACAGTTACTATGAGAGTAAATTGGGTTTACCTTCTCGAACAACTCCGTTTTTATATCGTTTTGCTGAGCCTGCAGGGTTTGGTAATTTGTTTCAATCGCCATTTGGAAATACTTTGGTGCGCGATTTTGCCGTAGCGATGGCCTATAATGAGAAGTTTGGTAAAGATCAAACCCCCGATTTTTTAACCATTCAGTTTTCGTTGAAATCTTCAATCAAGTCGTCTCGCTCGCCTTATAATGCTGAATCGGAGGATATGTTATTGCGACTGGATCATGAATTGGCCGGATTAATTCGCTATTTCGAAGATGAGCTAGGAATGGATAATGTTTTATTTATTTTAACCTCGTTAAAAAATGGAGGGGTTGCACCTGAGATTGCTGCAAAGAATAACATTCCTGCTGGGTTGTTTAGTGGTCGGAAAGCAGTGTCGCTATTGAATCTTTATTACATGGCAGCTCATGGTTCTGGAAAATATATTGAAACATATCACGATGGTATGTTTTTTTTAAATCACAAACTGCTCAAAGAAAAAGGGATATCGATTAGTGATGCTCGCCAGCAAACAGCCGATTTTTTAATTGAGATGTCGGGCATCAAACAAAGTTATACCTATGATCGATTGATAAATAACCCCAAAGGAGTGCCATCGTTAATAACAGAAACTTTTAATGTAAAACGAACTGGTGATGTAGTTATTGAATTAGAGCCAGGTTGGATGGAAGAGCTTGATAATGGAATGATTCAAAGTCGGCCTAATGCAAGTTGCGGTGTGCCTGTTATTTTTTATGGAGCAGGTATTAAGCCCGGTGCATTGGTTAAGGATTGCCAAACAATAGATATTGCGCCTACCATATGTAATTTGCTAAAAATCCCTTATCCAAATGGATGCACAGGAAAGCTCATTCCTGAAATAATTAAAGTTGATTAAAGTTTCGAATGGCTTGAGTAAATTCACTTAAAAGCATTGGATCTTTCTCAAGGGCATTTCCAATAACAATTAGGTCGGCACCGGCATCACAGGCATCCTTGATTTTTTGTGTTGTATTTAAACCTCCTCCAACAATTAAAGGAATAGTCAGGGCTTTTTTAACCTGTTTAATTGTTTCTATAGCAACAGGATTTTTTGAGCCGCTTCCCGCTTCTAAATAAATTAGTTTCATGCCTAATTGTTCTCCGGCAAGTGCTGTCGCAACTGCTATGTCGGGTTTATTTGCAGGAATAGGGCGTGTTTGACTCATGTATTCCACCGAAGTGGTTTGTCCTCCATCAATTAAAAGGTAACCGGTAGGGATTACCTCTAGTCCCGATTGCTTGATGAAAGGGGCTGCAATAACATGATTGCCAATTAGATAATCGGGGTTTCGGCCCGACAAGAGCGAGATAAGCAAAATAGCATCAGCCGAAGGACTGAGTTGAATTAAACTGCCAGGATATAAAACGACTGGTTGAGAAATCTTTTTCTTTAGTTCTGTTATCAGTGGATCGGTATGTGTTTGAGTGAGGCTACCTCCAATTAAAATGATATCGGGGTTACACTGATGGATTAATGCAATGGCTTTCGTTAATTTTTCGCCCATGTAATGGTCGGGATCCATTAAAAAGGCGAGCATTTTTTTACCTGCTTGAGCCGATTGACTAATATGTGAGTAAAGATTTGTCAAAGTAATTGTGTTTTATTGTTTTCGAGCCTTTAATTCCATTGGTAAAATACACTCATATAAAAAACGGTTAATCGGGGTTTCGATGCCAAATTTCTCTGCCAATTTAACTACAGTACCGTTCTGATATTCAATTTCTGATGGTTTTCCTTCCCACACATCGCGTGTTAGAGACGATGTGGTTGAATGCGGAAAGGTATCAATAAATGCCATTGCCTTTTGAGGGAAATCTGGTTCGATGTTGATTCCTATTTTTTGCGATAAGCGATAGATCTCTTCAATTAACGAAATCATCATGTTTCGGGCTAGAGGCAATTCGCGTAATTCACCATAAGTCGATCGGGTTAGAGCCAGTTGTGCGCTTACACATATTGAGATGAATTTTTTCCATAAATCGGCATCAATATCTTTTGCAACTTTCGATGTGATTCCTGCATATGAAAAGGCATTGCTTAATTGCAATATTCGCGGAGTTGAGGTATTATCCACTTCTCCAAAAATAATGGTTGGTTCAACGGCAACATGGTTAATAATACCAGGGGATTCTATTAAGCTAAATATGCGGCATAACCCTTTAACGATATGTTGTTTTGGAATAAATTCGGCCAATTCGTCGGCAGCCAGCACACCATTTTGAAGCGGTAAAACTATCGTATCAGGTTTTAACGTAGATGCCAGTTGTTTAGCCACATCTTTCACCTGCCATGCTTTAACACAAATCAACACCAAATCGGCTGGTTTAGCCAATGCAATCGAATCAGTTGCCTCAGTATTCGTAACCGTGAAATCACCTTTAATACTCCTAACAACAAGACCTTTTTCTTGAATAGCCTTAAGATGCTCGCCTCGCGCAATAAACATTACATTATTACCTGCTTGCGCTAGTCTACCTCCAAAGTAGCCGCCTACACCTCCTGTACCTATTATTGTTATTTGCATTCTTTTGTATTGATGGTTAAAAATACATGTCAAAGATAACAATAGCAATAGATTTGAAAAATGGTTGTTTGTAGGAAATACCTTTTTGAGGAATTAAGATAATTTTTTGTTAAGCTTCGTTTTAGGGCGACAGTGCAACATTGACAGACAGTGCTGAAAATCAGCTTTTATTGTTACATTCGCAACTGAATATTTTGATATAATTGAATGAAAAATAAATACGTAAACTACATTTCGGACGACCATTTGTTGGGTAGTATTGGTAACCTACACAAAGCATATTTGAAGGCGAAAAACAACATCACTAAAAAGAATTTCTACTTAAATAAAGTTGATACTATAAAACTGACTTTTGATACTGAGTTTAACGACATAGACGAGGAAAGCCTTATACAAGCTGAGATTTTAAGGCAAGTAGACAAATCAATAAACAATTCGATCGGGACATTTCACGAACAAATTTTAGGAGGAATTAAAGGTTTTGAAGTTGGCAAATTAAGCGGTTTTGACATCAAAGCAAAAGACGATACTTTGTTTGCAGACATTAAAAATAAGCACAACACAATGAACAGTAGTTCTGCTGAAAGTTTATTTCAAAAGTTAAAAGTTTATGCCGACAATTTTAAAAAAGCAAAATGTTACTGGGTTCAAATTTTAGCAAAAGGTAGTTTTTGCGATTTGTGGACAGCGGACATAAACGGCAAAGAATATAGCCACAGTAGAGTTTACAAAATTTCAGGCGATCAGTTTTACGCATTACTTTCTGGACAAGAGGATGCTTTATTTCAGCTTTACAACGTTTTACCTTTAGCAATCAAGGACTATTTGAGATCAATAGACCACAATGAAGAAGTATCCAAAAATTCAGCACTTGAAGAAATAAAATCGGAAATCAAAAGAACAAATCGAAGCGTTTTAGACCAAATATCTTTTGAAAATTATAGCTATTATTTGGGCTTTGACAAGTTGTAGTATTGGTTCAAGAATTTTACAATAGAATAGCCAACTTCTTTACCCAAATTTACGGGAACTGCGTTTCCAATTTGTTTGTATTGTTGAGCAACAGAACCTTCAAATTTCCAATCATCAGGAAAGGTTTGAATTCGAGCATATTCACGAACTGTAAAAGGACGAGTTTCATCGGGATGACAACGTTCGGTTTGTTTTTGTGCAGGACTGCATGTCAAAGTTAAACAAGGTTCGTCCCAACCTATACGCCTAGCGATCCCTGTTTTTCCGCCACCTAAATGAAAACTACCGCCCATAAATTGCTTCTGAATATCTAAAGGTAAGTCACGCCAGTAACCCTTTGGCGGAACTAAATCTAAAACATCAATTTTGCTTTTTGGGTATTTTGCACCTTCTGATTTTGGTACATTGCTTTCAAATAGGTCGCCTTTTTTCAAAGCATCTTTTAAGTTATATATTTTTTTGTATGGTTTTGGGTATTCGTATCTCAAGTCAATATCTTTTCTAATTCCCACTAAAATAAGGCGTTCTCGCTTTTGGGGCACATTGTAATTTATAGCTTTCAAAACTTGAAACGGCACAATGTTATAACCAATTTCATCTAAGATTGAAATCATTCCTTGTAAGGTTTTCCCGTTTTCGTGGCTCAACAATCCACGAACATTTTCGCCAATGCAAATTGGTGGGTTAACTTCTTTGACAACTCGTGCAAATTCATAAAATAAAGTTCCTCTTGCATCTGCAAGGCCTAATTTTTTGCCCGCATAACTAAATGCTTGACAAGGAAAACCGCCAGTTACGACATCCGCTTTATTATGAAATTCAGTAAAATCAAATTTTTTTATATCACCTTCCATCACTTTCCAGTGCGGACGATTTTTGCGTAGCGTTTGACAAGCCCATTTATCAATCTCATTTAAAGCAACACATTTTAAACCTGCTTTTTCCATTCCAACAGCCAAGCCGCCAGCACCTGCAAACAATTCCAAAACACTATAATCATTTTCGGGTTCGACAAAATTGGTTGTAATTTCTTTTATGTCTTTAGCCAAAAAGTCAACAAATAATGTTTGAACTTCTTCCCTTTTATAAACTCGGTAATTACTAATTGGTTCACGGACAGCAGACAATTTGCCTTCTCTATCCCAACGCCTTAAGGTTTCTTTGCTTTTGCCTATCAATTCGGAGGCTTCCGACAACGTTAAATAGTCATTCATAACCACATAGCTTAACCTTATACAATGGTCACAAACTTACGACATAAAATGACACATGCAACACCGGCTGAAAAAAAGAACGGACGCCTAACAGTGGTTTGGAAAAAGTGGCGGTTCAGTGCTTGCTATTTAGAGTAGTTGGCTATTTTATTTCTTTAATATTTTGTTTAGCACTAAATCTTTAGCGAGTTTTTTGGTGCAGAAAAACCAATCTTTACAATCGATTTCACTGTCTTCCATTCGGCCTTTTGCAGCACCGCATGAGCCAGCAGGCCCAACAATTACATCATCTCCCGGACACCATTCAGCTGGTGTTGCAATGCCAATACGTGGCATTCCGAATGTTTGTTGTTCTAGGTTTTGTTCCTTGATGTTAAATCTTTTGATTATTACTAAGAGCCGAAAGAATAAACAATGGGTAGTTTTTGGTTTCTCCAGTGTGTGTGCGTTCCATGTTATAAAATACGTTGTAGCTATTCATCTTTAGGTAGTTACTTTTTAGAACATTGTCCAGTAATTCTTTGTCAAAACCATGGTGAACTTCTTGATTTTCAGGATAACGATGAAAATCGCCATCCTCTTTTTCTAAGTCGCCAATAATTAGTATGCCGCCTGGCAAAAGGATTTTACTGAATTCAGAAACCACCTTTTCCACATTTTTCACATGATGCATTGTCATTAAAGTGTAGATAACATCGAAACTTGCATTGATGTTAGTTTTTTCAAGATCCAACATCAATGGATAAAAGTGAGTTACTGCATTTTGGGCGATCTTATTTTGAACTTCATTTATCATGCCTTGTGAAGCATCTGCTAAAGTTATTTTTTCGAAACTATTTTTTAAGGTGAAGCTTACATTGCCAGTGCCAGTGCCATATTCGAGCGCTGTTTTGTAGTTTTTACCTTTTATTATTTTCACAATTTCAGCAGCAAATTTTTCAGCCATCATTAACCTGTTTGGTTTTACATCCCAAGTGCTTGCCTCTTTATCGAATCGGTTTTCCATTTGAAAGTTTTTTTCTATTAATTCTATTACTTGTTTCTAAACCTATTATCTGAAATTAGTTTGTCATTAGAGACATCTCCAAGTTTCTTTAACCAGCCCGATTTTGTATTAAAACGGTTATCAAATCTTGAGAAGAATGGTTTAATATCCAATAAAGGTGTGCCGTTAAGGATATCTACCATTTCTATGTTGAGTCTGTTTTTCTCGATGTTTATCAGTTTAACTGTTGATAAGCCAATTGCATTAGGGCGTTTGGGCGAGCGGGTGGCGAAAATTCCATGTTCCTCATCATCCATAAATGGTTTAACTTTTAGTTGATGCCCATCAACTTTATGTAGGTGATAAATTAATGTGATGTGCGAAAATCCTTCCAAGTCAATTAATCCATCGATAAATTCTGGAAAAAGTTCAATCCAACCCATCACTTTTTCAGCGGCCAAAGGCTGAATGGGCATGTTGCTAATGTCGTTGAAAGGACTATGTATAATTCCAATTGGGTAGAAGATGATTTGATTATTAATCATTACGGCTTATTGTAATTGTTTGCTGATGTGGAGTTAAATTATAAAATAATTTGCTCGTTTTAGAATTTAAGCTTCACGAAGTTGAAATTTATTTTGCAAAACTCTTTTTACAAAATCGGGTAAAAAGGTAGGACTTCGCGAATCTTTTTTTACAAATACCACTGTAGAGCTAGCGGTGCAGATTAAGTCGCTCTTTTCATTCCTTACTTCAAATTCAAAGTGAAAGCGCACCTCAGGCATCTTGTTAATGGTGGCTTTTATTGTTAATAGCTCATCGTAATGTGCTGGTTTTATGTATTTTATCTCAAACGAGATTACTGGTAGCATCACATTGTTTTCTTCTAACAAGCGATCGTGAATTCCCAATTTGCGTAATAATTCGGTGCGAGCCTGATGGCAATAGCTTACATAGTTAGCATGGTAAACATAGCCCATCTGATCTACTTCACCGTATCGTGGCCTTAATTGTATTGTATCGGTAATCATGGTTAAATAATTTTCTCTGCACCTGAGTATATTTCTTCAATTTCTACTATTGTCCTCGAATAAAGCAACGCATGTTGCGTATATCGAATTTTAATTTCCTTTTTCTGGTATTTTTGTCATTGTAAATGTGTTTTATTGTTCTGATAATCGTGTCATTTTTCAACTGCATCTATTGAGTCTAGGATATGATTCATTCGTGTTTGCTTTGTATGTAAGTAGTTGAAATTGTATTTATTGGTTTGTATTTCGATGGGAATACGTTCAATTACTTTGATGTTGGCTGATTCAAGTCCGTTTATTTTATCGGGGTTGTTAGTCATTAGTCGCACCTGATTTACGCCTAATTTCTTAAGCATTTCTGCGGCTATCGTATAATTTCTTTCATCGGGTGCAAAGCCTAAACAGACATTAGCATCAACAGTGTCAAGGCCTTCGTCTTGAAGTTGGTAGGCCCTAATTTTATTCATTAATCCAATGCCTCTACCTTCTTGTTGTAGATATAAAATAAGGCCTTTCCCTTCTTGTTCAATCATCCTTAAGGCTTTTTGTAGTTGCTCGCCACAATCGCATCGAAGCGAACCGAATAAATCGCCTGTGGCACAAGCCGAATGAATTCGGGTAAGCACTGTATCGCTGAACACAAAATTACCTTTTATTAATGCGATGTGTTCGAGACCAGTTTCTTTTTCAAGAAATGGAATAATATTAAAATATCCATTTTTAGTTGGGAGCCGAACGCGAACACCAATCTCTAACCTATTATTAATCATTGCTAATATTTAAAATCTCAAATCATAAACTTTGCTTTTGGGGAATTCTCAAATTAAAATTGTAGTTACTTTACAAATAGTGTTTGCCAATTCTTCAAAGGCTTTTACTATAACCGAGTTCGACGACATAAATATTGTTTTCCCGGTGTCAGCTAAGCTACAAACATCGCTAACCAAAGGTATTTGAGCCAATAAAGGAGCGTTTATTTCTTGCGCCAATTGGTTTCCACCTCCTTCACCAAAAATAATGTACTTTTCATCAGGATGTTTTTCGGGAGTAAACCACGACATGTTTTCAATCACTCCAATAATTTCAATATCAATTCCATTGGCTCGATACATGTTAGCTGCTTTGCGGCCATCGGCAATAGCCATTTGTTGTGGTGTAATAACAATAAGCGCCTTGGCTTGAGGTATTTTTTGCGCGAGTGTAATGCAAATATCACCTGTGCCAGGGGGCATATCAATGACTAAAAATTCCAACTCACCCCAAACTGTGTTTTCAAGCATTTGAGTAAGCGCATTCGATGCCATTGGCCCGCGCCAAATAACAGCATCTTCTTTTTTCATTAAAAAGCCGAGCGACATAATTTTTATGCCGTAATTTATAACTGGAGAGTAATTTTCTTTCTCCCCATATCTTACTACCAAAGGTTTTTTGCCTTCAACACCCATTGTAATTGGTACGCTAGGCCCATAGATATCTGCATCTAGCAAGCCTGTTGAGTGTCCATTTCGTGCTAGCGCTACAGCTAAATTTGCTGCAACCATTGATTTTCCCACTCCTCCTTTGCCTGATGAGATGAAGATTATGTTTTTTACGTTTTCTAGCGATTTTATCATAGTGTTTTCTTAATTGCTTGTTGTGTATTGTGTTTTAAAATGATGCATTACATTTAGTAAGTAATTGGATAATCGACTGTTATTTTTTTGGTTGAAATTTTTTTCAGCTTATTCTGTAGTAGCCTTTTGCTTAATGGCGATAAATGGTCGATAAAAAGTTTGCCTTGCAAATGATCATATTCGTGTTGAATTACTCTTGCTGTATAGCCTGAGAACTGCTTGCGATGAAATACGAAATCTTTATCGAGATATTCAATTATTATCTCCCAAGGTCTTTTAATATTTTCATAAATATCAGGAATACTTAAACAGCCTTCGGTTTGTGTGTTTGTTTCTTCAGATACTCCTATAATCCGAGGGTTAATAAATATTTCTTCAATTCCCTCATCACCCGAGAAATATTTACTTCTTTGTTCTACATTCCACTCTGAAAACATTAAGGTGCTTTTTATTACAAATACACTTAGGTTACTATTAATTTGTGAAGCTGCAAGTCCTACACCTCCTGACATCGCCAGCGTATGCCATAAATTTGATATCAAAATATCAATGTTTTTATCTTGCATAACTACCTCTGTCGATTTTCGCCTTAAAGCAGGGTTGCCATAAACAACAATAGGTACAGTTCTAGATTTTATTGTATCAATGCTTCCCATATATCTTTAATTTGTTTTGTAATAACCGAGTTCGAATTGTATTCCACAATGGTTTTTCCAATCACCATGGCCTCTACCATCTCCTTTTCAAACGGAATATTGGCTAACAAGGGAATGTTTTTGGATTGTAAGAATTCTTCAATGGTTTGCGCAACTTCAAGATTAATGTCGAATTTATTAATTACTGCGAAGGCATCTATTTTAAACGATTCAATTAACTCAACCAAACGCTTAACATCATGCAGTCCTGATTTCGTTGGTTCAATAACAAGTAAAACAGCACTTGTTCCAGACAGCGATGCGATGGTGGCACAACCAATTCCCGGAGGGCCGTCGTTAATGATGTAATCTGATTTATTTTGCAAGGCTATCTCTTGAGCTTTTCTCCGTATTTGAGTTACCAATTTTCCAGAGTTTTCTTCGCCGGGACCTATTTGGGCATGCACAAAATCACCAAAACGCGATTGAGATACAAACCATGAATTATTTGTGTTTTCAACAGAGCTGATGGCTTTTTCAGGACAAATTCGTTCGCAAAGGCGACATCCCTCGCATTGGTAGGGATTAATCTCCAAGGCTCCACTGTTGTTAAAGTGAATGGCATCGAAGCGGCAATTCTGAACGCAGATGCCACAATTCGTGCATTCGAAAGTGTTTATATTTGCTTTCCATCCACTTGAAAATTGATGCTCCTCTATAATTTGTGGTTGGAAGATTAAATGAAGGTCGGCAGCATCCACATCATTATCGCAAAAAACAGCATTCACTGCAACCGATGCCAATGCAGCGGTAATGGAAGTTTTACCGGTACCTCCCTTACCACTTAAGACTGTTATCTCCTTCATGTTGCAAAGTTTTCTGATTTAAACTATTTAGTATTTCTGCGTAGCTATTACTTATCGCATCAGGAATAAATTCAGTTATTTTTCCTTCGGCATATTGGCCTGCGTACTCTTTACTAAAGGGAATTTCTCCCAACAAGTCGATAGTTTCGTGTTCCAGAAATTCATAGATCGAATTGCTTCCTAAACCAGCTTTGTTAATAATTACTCCGAAAGGAATTTCAAGTTCTTTAACCAATCTCACCATTAGATTTAAGTCGTGCAGCCCAAACAGCGTTGGCTCTGCTACTAGAATTATGTAGTTAACATCGCTAATGGTTTCAACAACTGGACAACTTGTTCCAGGTGGAGCATCGTAAATTATTATGTCGTTTTCATCCGAAATTAATTTTTTGAGCTCTTTAATTAGCATGGTTTGCATGGCTGAGCCAACTTTTAATTTCCCTTCGGCTATGCTGTTAAATTTCGTTGTCTCGTAATGGTTAACAACACCAATCGATTCGGCATGTTCGGTTATTGCTCCTTGATCGCAGGCAATCAAACACGCACCACATGAGTGACATAAACTCGAACTTACTTCTGCAAAATTGACAGGCGGAATCACCACAATGGCATTAAACTCGCAATACTCCACGCATTTTCTGCAAAAGGTGCATTTGTCTGTATTTATTGTAGGTACTAATTGCGAAATTTTATCTTCCCTAATTTTTTTTGAATCATCGAAAAAAATCATGTCATTGGGCTCTTCCACATCGCAGTCAACCAACTGAACACGACTATCCCGATTGTGCGATAATCGCATATAAAGGTTAACAGCGACTGTTGTTTTACCTGTTCCACCTTTGCCGCTTGCAATGGCAATTTTGTATGGCATTTTTGATCCTATTCGATTAGTATCCACTGCAACCTTCGTTGTGTTCGTGGTTGCAATAATTAGCTGTTAAGCTTAATGTACTGCTTAAATATCCAAGCGCAAGTTCCTTAGCCGATATTTGAGGTGCTCCTACAAATGCATTCACACCACTTTGATTAAATAATTGTATTGCCATTTGACCCATGCCTCCAGCAATAATGTCTGTTACACCTTTTTCGGCAAGCCATTTAGGCAACAATCCAGGCTCGTGTGGAGGAGGAATAATTTTTTCTTCGGAGATAATTTTTCCATTCTCTTCGTTTATTATGGCGAAGAATTTACAGTGGCCAAAATGGCCATCAAGGATACCTGCATCATCAACTGGTATTGCAATTTTCTTACTCATCTTCGTTTATTTATATGTTATCAATAAATAACCGCATACAAAAGGCATACGGCTATTGAATACTACTTTAAAGCACAAATAGCTAAGGATTATTTCGTCCTAATCCTTGACCTTGGTTGTTTCTTCGTCCGAATCGAAACCAGCTTCCTAATCCTCCACCTCTTTTCCTTCCGGAGTTGTTGGGTTGCTCTTCGATCGCTCTTTCTTTTGTTGTTATTTGTTTTTTAGGATTACAATTTCCTAATCCTCGGCCTGTTTGCGAACCTTGTCCTCCTGGTCCAGTTCTGTCAAATCGTGGCATAATAACCTCCTTTTTTAGTTAAGACTAATGTTTTAATTTTTTGATAATATCACCGATAGTTAAATTATCGTCCTGTATGATTACCATTTGTATATTAAATTTATCAAGCATTTCTTTGGCTTTTGGTCCAAAATCACCCGAAATCACCTTTTCAACCCCTAGCTCAACCATTTTTTCGGCTACTTTAGTTCCGGCTCCATTGCTAGCACTCACATTTTCATTTTCAAAAAATGAGGTTTCTTGAGTTGCTTCGTCGTAAATACAAAACCACGCAGCTCTGCCAAAGCGCTTGTCGAACTGCGCTGCGACTGATTTTTCAGATGATGTGATAACTGTTTTCATATTTAAAATTTTAGTATTGAGATTTAAGTATCAAGATTGATTTACTTGATTGATTTATTTAGTGAGTCTATTTTACCTGATGCACATAGTGGGCACTCCTGTTTTTTGTTTTTTGGAATTGAAAACCTCGAATGACAATCGTTGCAGACATACCAGTTTTTATCCATGATAACATTTCCATAAACGGTTCTAATTTCTTTTGTCTCCACCAGTGCATTTGCAATTTTGCGTCTGGCAATTTCATATATTCTAGCAAATGTTGGACGCGAAACGCCCATTAATTTGGCAGCTTCCTCGTGGTTCATTATATCATAATCGGCTAATTTTAAAGCTTCGTATTCTTCATAAAGTAGTTCAATGTGCTCTGTCGAAATTTTATTTGTTCCATAAGGTTTGTAGCCTTTAAAGCTTGGAGGAGCTACTACTTTTCTTAGCCTTCTATGTCGGGGCATACAGTTATTTGCTTATTATGAGAATATTCTCACTACAAATATCGAGAATATTCTCATAATAAGCAAATGATTTTGCAAATTGCTAGCTTGTTTTTGCAAATTTTGGTGCTGAAGAAGTTTGATAACCTATGTTAATAAGACTTGAGTGTAGATGCTTATTTTTTTAGGCTGTGAAAGAAGCAGCGATTAGTAAGATTGCTATAAATTTGAAAACTGGGTTGAACACCTTATTTTGATTGATTTATAGTGAAACGATTTCCCAATATAAATATGAAATCATTAACCTGTCTGGTTTTACATCCCAAGTGCTTGCCTCTTTATCGAATCTATTGATCATGATTTCTGTTTTTATTTGTTCTTTCTAGTTCACGAATATGGTCAAGCAAAGCAATGCGTTGTTTGTTGTCGGTCTCATCCTGTAGAAGTTTGTTTAAAGCTATAAATCTGTTTATAAGCACTTTGTATTCATCAGTTTCAACAAACGTTCTCAGCCAATCAAGGTAAGGTTTTGTAACGATTTTTGAGCAATGCTTAATCATCGATTGAGTGTATTCCAAATAGTCAAGTCCTTGTCCATACATATCAATTGGTTTTACCTCTCTATCAAGCAGTAATTCGTGGCGGTAAATAGTTTGAAAAGCAGTATCGATGGTGTAAATAGTTGCATCAGGTAGTTTATCTAGTTCAAAAAATGCTATTGCCCAGTTCATTGATAATATGGGGCTGCCAATGTCATTGGGAAAATTTTTATCGAACCATTTTTTATAGATAATTGCGCCTTTATAATCTCCAATTCGCAGATATAGGTCTGAAATGTGATATCGTCTCCCAACACTATCATCAAAACCGCCGTATAGTCGTTTCTCTGCCGACAAGGCCGCACGCTGCTTTTTTATTGATAGTTTTATTTTCTCAATCTGCTTTTCGGTCATGAGTATCTTTTTTTTGCGTTTTGCAATGCTCGGCGCTGTTACGTTTTGTATGATGCAGCTGGTTGCCGTTGCGCTCTCGTCTAAACAACATACACCACCAAATAATTGGGATTGCACCGTACGCTTAAAGTTAAGGCTGTTTCAATATTATTGTCAATCAACAGGTTGGCATTAATCTCGAACTTGCCCATTTTGGCAATAAATGGCAAAATCCTTAGCTGCTCTTTAAATATGATAGCATCTTTTCCCCACCATTTAAATAAGGTTTCTTTGGCACTCCAAATTATGGTTTGATAAATCGATTTCTCGGTTTCGGGAATATATTCGGCTTCTGAGGGATGTAAAAAGCGATCCGATATTTTCAATACTCGATCCGAGATGTGCTCTATATCAATAGCTGCAACTTGAGATGGATGCATAGCAACGGCTGCAAATCCTTTTGTGTGAGAGATGCTAATGTGAATGTTGGAATGTGGTAAAAATGGTTTTCCTGATGGATGATAGGTAATTATTGGAGCAAGGTTTGATAATTCCCATACTAATTTTCGCACAGCAAGCCATTCGGCTCGGCGCGATTCTAACATAAAGGTCTTTTGTTTTTGAAAATCTTCTTCGGTTAAAATTAGACCACTTACAAGTTGATCAGCTGTTTCGGTGATGGCCCAAATGCCAACAATACCGCCATTGGTTGATCGATACTCGTAAATAAGTGGCATGGTTTAGTTATTGGTCCATTTAATTGATTCAACTAAATGCATAATATCTTCGGCGAGAAAATCAACAACTGGCGCTAAAGAGTCTTTGTTTGGAACGGAATTAAAATAGAGCGATCCACGCATAAAATGGGTTGTGCTGTCGGTCACAAAAAACTGAAGCGGTGAGGCTGCATCGCCTTTTATTTGGTACAAAATTCCATAAGTGTGTTTCTCTTGGTCGGCAAACTGTTTCTCGTTGATAGCATCTGCTTTTATGGCGTGTTTGTAAGCAAGATTTCTGCTATCTTCTTCTAATTGATTGAAATTTTTTTGAATGGTTTTATAGCTGATGTGCAAAGTGGCTTTGTGACTTTTAAACTCTAAATTCATCCAATACGGTTCGGCTATTGCAGAACTGTCTTTTTGTAACACAGCATAGGTAGGGAATTCAAACGAATAGGGAAGGTTTGCCTTAGTAGTTTGATATTTTTTACCTTCAAATTCGATCCGAAAATATCCTCTTGGCTTGGGAATTGCAGTTTTGGTGCAACTAATAGTAAAAAATAAAACGACCAATCCCAATAATAACTGGTTACTGTTTAGTTTTTTTCTCATCCGGATTTATAATAGGAATTAATTTGAACTTCACTTTTTTAATTCTTCGTGCATCAGCTGATACAATCGTAAATTGATAGTTTTTATACTCAATTAACTCATTTTTATCTGGAATCTCACCCTTTATTTCCAATAAAAGCCCTGCCAGTGTCTCTGCATCACCTCGTATATCTTCAAAAATTTTTTCTTCAGTATCTGTAATTTTATGGAAATCATTTAATAATGTTTTCCCTTCAAACACTAATGATCCATCAGGCAATGTGATATAGTTTTTTTCTTCGTCATCTGTTTCATCGTTTATCTCACCAACTATTTCCTCCAAAACATCTTCAAGTGTAACAATTCCGGCAGTTCCACCATATTCATCCACCACAACTGCAACATGTATTTTTCGAGATTGAAAGTCAGCCAATAAATCGTTGATCTTTTTTGTTTCTGGAACATAATAGGCTTGACGAATCACTTGTTTCCAATCGAACGAATCAGATGAATTAAGGTGAGGGAGCAAATCTTTAACATATAAAATACCTTTTACATGATCAGGTGTGTCTTCATAAATTGGTATTCGCGAATAGCCCGATTCAATAATTACAGCATTGACTT
This sequence comes from Bacteroidales bacterium, assembly GCA_038212305.1. Taxonomy (GTDB): domain Bacteria; phylum Bacteroidota; class Bacteroidia; order Bacteroidales; family Marinilabiliaceae; genus JBBQUP01. The sequence continues at coordinate 2,853 of JBBQUP010000068.1, read as the reverse complement.
TATTAAATGTGCTTTTAATATCAATGTCAATAACATCTATACGTGGAGTCATAATTTCACTCACATATTTGTTTCCAAATGTGACAATTCCTTCTAAAATATCCTTGTCGTCGGATAAGTCATTGGATGTTAACTCTAAAGCGTGAGAGAGATCATCCATTGACAAACCTTTTGATTTGCGAGCTAGGCGTTTGTTAACTGCCGATGATGATTTTAATAATAGGAAACTGATGGGATGCGTGATTTTTTTGATTGCAATAAGCGGAAATGCCATCCATAAGGCAAATTTTACTGGATGCCGCGATGCAAATACTTTGGGCAATATTTCACCAAAAAATAAAATGAGTGCCGTTATAAAAACAGCTTCGAAAATAAACTTAAGTGTGGTTGAAGTTCCAAAATCAACTATGTTTTGGGTCACAAACGAAGCTAAAATAACAATCGATACATTTACAAAATTATTGGCGACTAATATGGTGGCTAATAATTTGTCAGATTCTTTTAAATGCGATAATAAGGCAGAGCTTTTCTTCGTATTTTCTTTTTTAAGACGTTCAATATCAGCTGGCTTAATTGAAAAATAGGCTACTTCAGAACCTGAAATGAGCGCCGATATTAAAACTAAAATTAATGTAGCAATAATTCCCACAACTTCACCAGTACCGGGTGCATGTATCTGAATAATACTAAAAATGGAGTTTAATCCTTTCCTATAACTGTCTGTTTCCACCTGAGTGTTTAAAAAGGTTTAAAGGTTAAGTAAAATTGGTGTGTTTAAATTGGTGAGTTTAAAAAGGTAAGTCATCGGTACCATTATCCGGAACCATATCATCAGGCATGTTATGGACAGTCGAAGTTTCTGAAGCACTGTAACTTCCACCTGATGATGTTGATTGGTCATTGCTACCATCCGAACGCCGTCCTAGTAATTGCAATACATCCACTACAATTTCGGTAACATATCTCTTAACGCCATCTTTATCGTCGTATGAGCGAGATCTTAACTTACCTTCAATATATAACTGAGTTCCTTTTTTGACATATTTTTCAACCACTTGAGCCAAGCCTCTCCAAACAACCACATTATGCCATTCGGTTTTTTCAGGAACCTGAGTTCCATTACTTCGTGTGAAAGCACGTTCGGTGGTTGCAATGGCGAAATTGGCCACTGCCACGTTGGTGTCAACATATCTTACTTCGGGGTCTTTGCCCACGTTTCCTATTAAAATTACTTTATTTACCGACATTGTATATGCTATTTATTTATGAGGCTAAAATACAAAAGATATTGGGTTCGTCAAAAAGTGTTTTTTAATTGCTTAAGAACTAAATGAAAAGGTTTGGGAAAAGCATATTTATTAAGATCACCAAATGAGATCAGTGAAAAGACTGAATTGTTGTGGAAATCTATGAGTTCTTTGGTTAGAATTTTAACCTGGTAGAACAAAATATTAAGTTTTTGATGCGTTAATAAATAAGTTCCTTCGGCAATTAATTTGGGACTTATATGGTTAGGTAGTTTAACGAAATTACTGATAATCAGATTAGTTGCATCTGTTTTATTAATTATAAAATTTGTTTCAATACATGGGAATTGATATAAACCTTGCCATATATCTTTATGATTACGTTGTTCTATAAGTATTTGATTATCATCTCCAATTATCAAGAAGATAAAATAACGCTGCGTTTGTTTAATTGATTTGTTTTTAACAGGAAATTTCTCGATTGATTTGTTTTTATATGCGATGCAATTTTTTACAAATGGACAATCATTACATTGAGGAGATGCTTTTTTGCATATTAAAGCTCCCATTTCCATCATTGCTTGATTGAAAGTTCCTGGCTGTTCATTGGCGAGTAACGATTGTGCTAAGGTAGTAAACTCTTTTTTGCCTTGAGATGAATCAATTGGGGTCGAAATCCCATATAATCGGGATAAAAACCGATACACATTTCCATCAACTACAGCATAGGGTTGGTTGAATGAAATCGACGCGATAGCTGCTGAAGTGTAGGGGCCTATTCCTTTTAGTTTATCAATCTCCTTTTTATCGGAGGGAAATATACCGTTATTTGTATTGGTTAAAAATAGGGCTGTTTCGTGCATGTTTCGCGCTCTCGAATAGTAACCCATTCCTTCCCAGAGTTTTAATACCTCATTAATAGATGCTTGAGCTAAATCAGTGATTGTTGGGAATGCTTGCATAAATCGATTATAGTATGGTAATCCAGTAATTATCTGGGTTTGCTGCATTATTATTTCCGAGACCCAAATGGTATATGGATCGGTTGTTTTTCGCCAAGGAAGTTCTCTTTTATGCTGTTTGTACCAATTTATCAAATGGTTACTAAAATGTTTCATGCTAATTTTTTGCGTAAAAATAGATTAATTGTTTTTTTTTATTGGCAGAAGATATATCTTTGCAGTCTAAATAAAAAAAACAACTTGTAAACAATTGATAATTAAATAATTTTACAAAAATGACAAAGGCTGATATCGTAAACGAGATTTCGAAGAACACCGGAATTGAAAAAGTAACTGTTCAAATAGCTGTTGAAGCCTTCATGGAAACAGTTAAAGGTTCACTAATTAAAGGAAAAAATGTGTATTTAAGAGGTTTTGGTAGCTTCGTAGTTAAACAACGCGCCGAAAAAACTGCTCGTAACATCTCTAAAAATACTACTATTATTATTCCACAGCATTTTATTCCATCGTTTAAGCCTTCAAAATCTTTTACTGGGAAAGTGAAGAACAACGTTAAGTAATTAATCATTCATTAAAACATTTTGCCATGCCAAGTGGAAAAAAGAGAAAAAGACATAAGATGGCTACGCATAAGCGTAAGAAAA
>JBBQUP010000067.1:0-19476 GCA_038212305.1 Bacteroidales bacterium | reverse complement strand
GTGTCAGAGTGATCATTCGGGTATCGCTTGGAAATATTGGTAGTAATAGTTGTCCCATGACCGCTAAGGTAAGGATTATTACTTTACGGCAATTGTTCTGTTAAATATTGATTATCAGGCATAGGTCTTGGATGTCTGAAGATACCGACTAGCTATTTACCATGCACGGCACACTAAAAAAAAGAGGAACTAAATAGCTCCTCTTTTTTTTATATCAATGATGTAATTGACTTACATCATACCGCCCATTCCTGGGTTCATAGGAGCAGAACTCTCTTCTTTAATATCAACAATTACACACTCGGTAGTTAAGAACATCCCAGCAACAGAAGCTGCATTTTCTAACGCAATGCGAGTTACTTTAGCTGGATCGATAACACCAGCTTTGTACAAGTTCTCATACACATCGGTACGAGCATTGTAACCAAAGTCAGCTTTACCTTCGCGTACTTTCTGAACTACAACTGCACCTTCTTTACCAGAGTTAATAACAATCTGACGTAAAGGTTCTTCGATTGCACGTTTGATGATTTCGATACCAGTTGTCTCATCATCGTTAGCTCCTTTTAACCCTTCTAACGACTCAATGGCACGAATGTAAGCAACACCTCCACCTGGAACAATACCCTCTTCAACAGCAGCGCGAGTTGCACTTAACGCATCATCAACACGATCTTTTTTCTCTTTCATCTCCACCTCGGTTGCAGCACCTACATAAAGGACAGCAACACCGCCAGCTAATTTAGCCAAACGTTCCTGAAGTTTTTCTTTATCGTAATCAGATGTGGTATTGGCAATTTGAGCTTTAATTTGAGCAGCACGAGCTTGAATGGTTTCTTTTGCTCCTGCACCGTTCACAATGGTAGTATTCTCTTTGTTAACAGTAATTTTCTCTGCCTGACCAAGCATTTCTAAAGTTACGCTCTCTAATTTCAAGCCTACTTCGTCGGTGATAACGGTTGCATTAGTTAAAACAGCAATATCTTGAAGCATCTCTTTGCGACGATCGCCAAAACCCGGAGCTTTAACAGCTGCTACTTTCAACGAACCTCTTAAACGGTTTACAACCAAAGTAGCCAAAGCCTCACCATCAACATCTTCTGCAATAATTAACAAGGGGCGTCCCGTTTGAGCTGTTTGCTCCAATACTGGAAGCAAATCTTTCATGGTCGAAATTTTTTTATCGTGAATCAACACATATGGACGATCTAACTCCGCTTCCATCTTATCGGTGTTGGTCACAAAATATGGAGAGATGTAACCACGATCAAATTGCATTCCTTCAACAACTTCAACGGTTGTATCAGTACCTTTAGCCTCTTCAACAGTAATAACACCTTCTTTACCCACTTTGCCCATTGCCTCGGCAATTAAAGCACCAATTACCTGATCGTTATTAGCTGAAATAGTTGCAACCTGCTCAATTTTTTCGTTGTGCTCGCCAATGGCTTGCGATTGATTTTTAATTGATTCAACAACTTTAATAACTGCTTTATCTATACCACGTTTTAAATCCATAGGATTGGCACCGGCAGTTACATTTTTTAATCCAACGGTGATAATTGACTGCGCCAATACAGTAGCGGTAGTAGTTCCATCACCAGCATCATCGCCAGTTTTTGAAGCTACTTCTTTTACCATCTGAGCACCCATATTAGCAAAACTGTCGCTTAACTCAATTTCTTTGGCAACAGTAACACCATCTTTAGTAATAACAGGTGCACCAAATTTTTTGTCGATAATTACGTGACGACCTTTTGGTCCTAATGTTACTTTAACTGCATTTGCCAATTCGTCAACTCCTTTTTTAAGCAAATCGCGAGCTTCAATATTAAATTTAATTTCTTTAGCCATTTTTGTCTAGTTTATATTTTTTTGTAATTAAGCAATGTACAATACATCAGATTGAGAGATCAATAAATAATCTACGCCGTCGATATTTAATTCTGATCCGGCATATTTTCCATAAAGAACCACATCACCTGCTTTAACTTCCATAACTTCATCTTGCTTAGCTAAACCAGCCATAATAACAGTGCCACGAAGCGGCTTTTCTTTTGCTGAATCAGGAATAATAATTCCACTAGACGTTTTTTCTTCAGCTGGTTGTGGTTTTACAAGCACTTTACCGGCCAAAACTTTTCCTTTAATTTCTGACATCTCTATTACTGTTTTAATTGTTAAACTAATTTACGTTCTGCCTTAGATCACAATTTATGCCAAAGGCAATAATCATCAAATTTATGACATTTTTTCAGTCAAGGTCAACACCTATCCTGTCAGGTTTGACAAATTAGATATTCCCCTGCCATAAAAAAATCAAAGGGTATTGGCAATTGAAATGCTAATACCCTTTACAAAAAGTTCTATTCCGATTTATTTTTTCTCTTCAGCTGGCTTTTGAGCATTAGGATCAGCTACAGGAAACTCAGGATTTTGAGATTGTGTTGGTGCCATTTTTTCTACTTTCTCGTCTAATGTTGATTGGGTAGATTTAGCAGGAGCTATTGTCATAACCGCTACAAATGATAAAATCATTAACGCTCCGGCCAATGACCAAGTAGCTTTTTCTAAAAAATCGGTTGTCTTACGAACTCCCATTATTTGATTCGATGATGAAAAGTTAGAAGCTAAACCTCCACCTTTTGAGTTTTGAACCAATACAACTAAAACGAGCAAAACGCTAAAAAGTACAACCAATATTGAAATAAAGGAATACATATTCTTATAAATTACTGATTATTAATTAAATTTTTTATTTCATTTTTTCGAGTCGCAAAGTAAACAATTTTTTCGGGATATTTCAAACTTAGCTTTTCGAATATCTCTAAAGCTTTTTCAAAATGTTTTTGCTTTATAAATATATTTGCCAATGTTTCGGTCATTAATTCATCCTGTGGGATCTTAGTTTTACTGCAAATATCAACCAATTCCGATTGAATTTCAGACTTAATTGATCGCTTTTCTCTTCCCGTATTAATAAATGTATCAATAATTTGCCATTGGTTATTTGCCAAATTCCCGTTATTATTACTTTTGGTTAAAGATGGGTGACTACGCATGATTTTCAACCAATCAGAAAAAGATTTTTTATCATCAAAATCTTCTTCCAACACATCTTTTTCAAGCACATAACCAGTCGATTCGTTTAACTCGAAATCTAAAAAATCAGCCGAAGGTAAAGTTATTGATTCCTTGTTATCGTTAACTAATTCATCTTTACTGCCTTGCAACTCCTTGCTGATATGAGCAAAGGAGTCTCCATCGCCAATGGTAAAATCATCATCAACAGTAAAATAGTTGAATGTTGGCATTTTAGATGACTCACCCTCAAGCTTTTGATCTTGCATAATTGATGGCTCCTCTCGTAACTCAATTACTTCGACAAGAGCACTTTTAGGTGGTAACTGATTCACTAAATAATAAAGAGCACGGCGATCTGAAATAACGGCAGCGCAACTTTTTAATTCGGCATTAAACCGAATATGATCAATATTGTTGAGATTTTTAACCAACAACATTCGTCCTGCCTGAAAATAGGGATACTCATTAACCACTTCTTGCAAATGGATAAGTGCTTCCTCGTTTAAATCATGAGGCGATTGTAAGTATTGATAAAATTGCTGTCGGTTCATAGGAATGATCACCAATCGGCGAATGCTTTATTAAAGATACTTTCGGTAATTTTATCTACAATTAAAACAACTAAATCTGATTCAACTTCATTCATGCTTTTTGAACTGGGAAAGTCCTCGTATGCAGAAAAAGACGATTCCCAATTATCCTTAGGGTTCTTGAAATTTTTATATCTTACCTTCACTTGAATGGTTAATCGTGTTTCAGATGAAATCGCATCAGCTTGGATGGCCATTGGACGAATGCTATAATCGGTAATTTCACCCGAGAAATCAACATCTCCTGTTCCACTTTTTAAAATCAATCGCGACTCGTTGGTAATGCGATCTTTCAATTTCTCGGTAAAAACCTGACTAAGTGTTGGATTAATCAGAGGTGCACGATTATTAATATATTGCACCGATACGGTTTTCAAATTATCAGGAATGGATGCTCCATTAAAAGTCATACGTACTGAGCAACCTGCGCTAGCGAGAAATACAATTATCGCAATAAACGACACAAAAATTAACTTGTAAAACAATGGTTGTTTATTCCTCATCTTATTATCCTTCAATATTATACTCTTTTATTTTTCGATACAAAGTACGCTCAGAAATACCCAACTCCTTAGCGGCATTCTTACGCTTACCACTGTGTTTTTCAAGCGCCTTTTGAATTAACTCAATTTCCTTATCCTCCAACGATAAAGATTCTTCGATAAACTCTTCAGTATCTTCAATTGCAGTGTTATCAGACGAATCGCGCTGTGCAATTGAGATACCTGTAGGGTTATTAACCGGACTTGGCCTCAAATCGCTATCTTTATTCGAATAGAGCTTTTGTATTATTTTAGCATGTTCACCATGTTGAAAGTCAACATTTCCATTTTCCTGAATTAAATCCATTACAATTTTCTTCAAATCGTTAACATCTTTCTTCATGTCGAACAAAACTTTATACAATATCTCACGCTCGTTACTAAAATCGGTTTCGGCTTTTTGTTTTCCTCCAATAATAGCAGGCAAATTGTCGCCAATATGAAACGGAATATAGTTTCGCAATAACTCGGCATTTATATCTCGTGTATTTTCGATAACTGAGATTTGCTCGGTTATATTTTTAAGCTGACGAATATTTCCCGGCCAACGATAACGCAATAGCACATCGCGAGCCTCTTCGTCTAAACGAATAGTTGGCATGCGATAACGATCGGCAAAATCGGATGCAAACTTCCTAAAAATCAAATAAATATCCTCTGTTCTGTCGCGCAAAGGAGGCACAATAATGGGTATGCTATTCAATCGATAAAAGAGATCTTCGCGAAATCGCCCTTCATGAATGGCTTTCTCCATTTTTACATTGGTAGCACCTACAACCCTCACATTGGTTTTAAGTGTTTTAGATGACCCAACCTTAATGAACTCACCTGTTTCGAGAACCCGCAGTAATCGCACTTGAGTAGACAAAGGCAATTCGCCTATTTCATCTAAAAAAATTGTGCCTTTATTGGCTTCTTCGAAATAGCCTTTACGATCGCTTAAAGCACCAGTAAAAGCACCCTTCTCGTGTCCAAAAAGCTCTGAATCAATAGTTCCTTCAGGAATAGCGCCGCAATTTACTGCCACATAAGGACCGTGTTTTCGCGAACTAAATTGATGAATAATTTGAGGAAATACTTCTTTACCAGTACCACTTTCGCCGGTAATCAAAACGGACAAATCGGTAGGTGCAACTTGAACTGCAATATCAATAGCTCTGTTTAAACCATAGCTATTACCAATAATTCCAAATCGTTGTTTTATTTGATTAACATCCATAACTACACAATAACTGCTATTTTTTCAGTAAGCATGACAAAGTTACAATTCTTCAACGAAAAAATTAATATTTCATTGGATGAACTCACATTATTGGTAACAATAACGTTCTATTTCGACTATCAATAACAAAACATTTAAACACCTTCTTGTCCATGATCGTCGCCTTTCAAACGGGTAACTCCGCCTGAAACAATAAACTTCATCACTTCGGTAGTATGCGCATCAATGGGTGTAATGTTTGCTTTTGGAACAATAACTAACTCACCCAGCACACCATAAGAACTAGGGAAATAGACTGCAATTTTATCTGTCAACCCTAAAGCCGACAGATCATCGGAAGTAATAAATCCCATACGCTCAATAATATTTTCCGCATCTAACCGAACCAAAACAGGACGATCGAATTTCCGATCCTTACCAACAAAAGCTGATAAAAAATCCTTAACCGAACTATATATTAAATTAACTACTGGAGCTTTTTCAAGCGCTCCTTCAAACATACTTATAAGTGGAGCTGTAATTAATCGAGGTCCAATGTAACCCACAAAAGTAACTACCAACACAATAACAATAATACCAAGCCCGGGGAAACTAAAATGTTCGAGGACGCCCCCTCGCTGAAAAATAACTAAATCGCGAAGTAAGCCATCAATCCAAGCAAAAGTGATAGAAAAAACGTATACTGTAACAGCTAAAGGAGTAATGTACAGCAATCCTTGCAAGAATAAGCGAAACAAATTTTTCATTTTAATTATTTATTTATTAAGATATTCACCCTACTAGCTAAGCAATAGTAATTTGCTTTAACTCTTCTTTTAGTTTTTTAGTTAATCCCGAAACTACTAGTTGATAGGATTCTTTAATCAATTCATCAAACAATTTATCGGGAACATCACCATCGAAAAAAACGGTATTCCAATGTTGTTTATTCATGTGGTATCCGGGCTGAACACTTTCGAAATGCTCCCGCAAATCAATGGCCTTTTCGGGTTCGCACTTTAAATTCGCCGAAGAAGCTTTTTCTAAGCTAACCAATGCAAACAGCTTACCCATCACTTTAAAGACCAATGTATCGTTATCAAACGGAAAGCTTTCCGATACACCTGGCATAGAGATGCATTTCTCTCGAAAATCTTCAATATTCATTTTATTCGCAGTTTATCAATCGCATCTATCGCATTTGTGGCCGAAAAGCTTCTTCGATGTGATCAACCACAAATTCACCATTTTCTTTGTGCAAAGATAATACATCAAATCGGACTTCCTTGTCGCAATTTTTCATCCGCACATAATGGCCGGCAGCATCAATAATCATTCGAGCTTTACTGCGTGTTACGGCATCGGCACCACTACCCCATTGTTGCGACGATCGACTTTTAACCTCTACAAACACCACCAGTTCACCTTTTTCAACTACCAAATCCAGCTCGTAACGACCAAATCGCCAGTTCGATGCTTTAATAACATATCCTTTTGTTTCCAAATAGCGAGCTGCTTCGAGTTCGCCCTCCTTACCTAATTCATTGTGCTCAGCCATCTTATATCGTAATTTCGGTTTGCAAATTTGAAACTATTAATGATATGGTTTTCCCTAAAATCAAAGGATGGTTGGGATATTCGTGCCCCGCATCGAAACCAAAACAAACTGGATAATTGTAATCGGCAACACAAGACGTAATAATCTCTTCGACACTCTGACCAAACGAAGTTGTATTCTCTTTTACATCCGAAAATTGACCAACAATTAGTCCTTGTAAATTTTTAAGAACGCCTCCCAATTTTAGACTTTGCATCATCCGATCTATCTGGTAGTGATACTCACCAATATCCTCAATAAATAATACGGCACCATCATAATTAAACTCAAAAGGAGTTCCTCGTAAAGCATACAGCAATGCCAAATTGCCACCAACCAATGGACCTAATGCATTCCCACAGCGATTTAACGAATTGTGTAGTAATTTATAAGTCAACGATTTGCCTTCGAGCAACGATAACACTTCAACAGCATCTGAAGTCTCAGGAAAAACTAAGCTCTTAATCATGGCACCATGTATGGAACACATTCCTGTGAAACGCTGAATAGCTGCATGAAGCACTGTTATGTCGCTAAACCCAACCACCCACTTGGGAGATATTTCAAATTCAGTAAAATCGAGTTTATCAACAATTCGAATCAACCCATAACCACCACGAGCACACCAAATTGCCTCAACTTCATGATCATCAAGCATAATTTGTAAATCGTGCAAACGCTCTTGATCGGAACCCGCAAAATAGCCATTTTTATTAAACGCATTCGCGCCTACCACTACTCGAAATCCTTTCGATTCCAAATATGATTTCCCCGTTTCGATAAGTACCTCATCGACAGGCCCTGATGGTGAAACAATACCAATGAGTGACCCTGATGATAAAAATTTCGGAATTTTACTTTCCATGTCTTGGTTTGATGGTTACGTGTAAAATGTTTAGTTATCTTTGTGAAGTTAATAAAAATGCATCTTTTGAGGTCTAAGACCTATTTATTGTTTTTTGTTTCTGCTGTTAATGAATCAATTAGCTAAATGAAATACAACATTATTTCCTGTGAAATACCTACAACTCTAAAACGATGCATATTGTCACCCATTGTTTATCGACGTAAATATACTAAATGAATGAAGAATTTTAAACGCACCTTAGTTACCACTGCGCTTCCCTACGCGAACGGCCCTGTACACATTGGCCACTTGGCTGGAGTTTATGTCCCAGCGGATATTTATGTTCGATATTTACGTTTAAAAGGCGAAGACGTTATTTTAATTGGCGGATCGGACGAGCATGGTGTACCCATCACCCTAAAAGCTAAGCGCGAAGGGATTACGCCACAAGATGTGGTAGATAAATACCATGGCATGATTAAAGATTCATTCGAAAAATTTGGAATTACATTTGATATTTATTCGCGTACCACATCAAAAGAACACTATAAAACAGCTTCTGAATTTTTCAAAAAGCTATACGATAAAGGCGAATTTATCGAGAAAGAGAGCGAGCAGTTTTTCGATCCCGAAGCCAATCAGTTTCTGGCCGACCGTTACATCACTGGAACTTGCCCTCAATGCTCAAAAGATGGTGCTTATGGTGATCAGTGCGAAAGCTGCGGCACATCTTTGAATGCTACCGATTTAATTAATGCCCGATCGGTTATTTCGGGCTCAACGCCGATATTAAAAACAACCAAACACTGGTATTTGCCACTCGATAAGCACGAAGCGTTTTTGCGTCAATGGATCCTGGAGGAACACAAAGAGTGGAAACCAAATGTATATGGCCAATGCAAATCGTGGCTCGACTTAGGTTTGCAGCCTCGTGCAGTCAGTCGCGATTTAGACTGGGGAGTTCCCGTTCCGGTAGATGGTGCCGAAGGTAAAGTGTTGTATGTTTGGTTCGATGCACCTATTGGTTACATTTCGGCCACAAAAGAACTCACTCCCGAGTGGGAAAAATATTGGAAAGACGACGAGAGTCGCCTGCTCCATTTTATTGGAAAAGACAACATTGTGTTTCACTGCATTGTATTTCCTGCTATGCTAAAAGCCGAAGGGTCGTTTATATTGCCCGAAAATGTGCCTGCCAACGAGTTCTTAAATCTCGAAGGTGATAAAATCTCAACTTCGCGCAATTGGGCGGTTTGGCTGCATGAGTATTTGGTTGATTTCCCTGAGAAACAAGATGTTTTGCGATATGTATTAACCTCAACAGCTCCTGAAACCAAGGACAACGATTTTACTTGGAAAGATTTTCAAGCCCGCAACAACAACGAATTGGTTGCTATTCTTGGGAATTTTGTGAACCGAGCCTTGGTGCTAACACATAACTATTATAACGGGGAAGTTCCTCAGCCAGGTGTTTTAAATCAAACCGATTTAGATACACTGGACGAAATTGGACAAATTAAGCTTCAGATAGAAGCAGCACTTGCCAACTTTAAATTTCGTGAAGCTGTGAAAGAGGCCATGAATTTAGCTCGATTGGGCAATAAATATCTGGCCGACATGGAACCTTGGAAACTCATCAAGACCGATGAGGAGCGAGTGAAAACAGTTATGTATGTTTCGTTACAAATTACAGCTAATTTGGCCATTATGTGTGAGCCGTTCTTACCATTTTCAGCCAAAAAAATTAGTGATATGCTCAATTTACCAACTTTAAATTGGGCCGATGCAGGAAAAACTGATTTACTATCCGTTGGACAAATTATCAACGAGGCGCAATTGCTTTTCGAAAAAATCGAAGATGATCAAATTGAGCTTCAACTAACAAAATTATCCAACACCAAACAGCAGAACAATACGGAACAACAAATAGCAGCACCTCAAAAAGAGAACATTTCGTTTGATGAATTCTCTAAAATGGATATTCGCATTGGAACCATTTTAGAAGCTGCTAAAGTTCCCAAAACCAAGAAATTGCTTCAACTACTTATTGATACTGGCATTGATAAAAGGACAGTAGTTTCGGGCATTGCCGAATATTTCGAACCGGAAAAAATTATTGGTCAGCAAGTTTCTATTTTGGTAAATCTAGCTCCGCGCGAAATTAAAGGCATTCAATCGCAAGGCATGATTTTAATGGCCGAAAATAGCGATGGCGTTTTGTCGTTTGTGCAACCAAGCAACAAAGTGGTTAGCGGATCGGAAGTAAGATAGATGATACTAAGAATCTCGATACTCAAACTATGAACTTATTCATTCAACTTGGAAGCACCATCGTTTTATTGGCATTAGTTTTTTATTCAATAGGTGTTTATAACGAGCAAAAACAAAAAGCAATCAGTAAAAAAATCTTACTGTTCTTGTCATTTGGATTATTATTCGACATCACAGCAACCCTTTGTATGATTAAAGGCTCATCGAATGGATTATTTACTTTACATGGCTTTATAGGCTATAGCGCACTTTTGGCCATGCTTACCGACACTATTTTGTTGTGGCGGATATACATAACCAATGGCAACAACAATCCAATTCCAAAATCAATTCATAAATACACGTTATTTGCTTACTTGTGGTGGGTAATAGCCTTTATCACAGGTGGATTGTTGGTTATGATAAAATAGAAGTAATACTTATCTCTTTTTCACCAAGCCTATTGTATTGCATATTTATATAGCACATAACTATTTTTATCTTTAAGCTGGAAACTCACTTTACCCTCAGCACCAACTTGTACCGAAAAAGGTTCTCCAGCACCAATAACAGGAGTGCATTTAACCATAGTTCCAGACTTCAACCATGTTTTTATTTCTGCTGATGATGAATCATTCGCTTCCCTGAAAACAATAAAATATCCAGAATCATCCTTAATAGATTGAAAACCAGTCCAGCTTTTTCCTGAAGGCTCATCGCCAATCGGAAAAATACTTCCATTGTGTAAATCGTGTTGGATCTCCCGGTACTTTTTGATGACTGGAGCAATACCTTCAATTGCACCATCAGGCAAACCTGTGCCTTCGAACCATGCCAGCGGCTGTGCTGCCATGGTTATGGCAAACAAATATTCGAATGAATAATTTGCTGGTGCAAACGGATCGTTAGTGTATATTTCAGCATTACGCCATTTGTTCAAAAATTCTATTTGAAGATTCTCTGCAGGAACATACTTCGATAACATCCATAGATTACGCAAGGTGGTATATGGATAATAATTCTGCCAATCGGTGTAACGGTTTTCCAAAAAAAGGTTTCCATATTCATTGAAATAGTTATAACCACCTCTCCTTCCAGCGGTTACGTCAAGGTTAAACACAACGTTATAATCAGTTGCCTCATTAATTTTTTCAAGAAACTTTCTGAAATTCAATTCGGAAGTTTTATCCGGAAGTTTTACCCCATCGATTTTAAAAGTACTTATACCATGTTTTTTATATAACCCAATCAGAGCATTTGCGTCTTTCTCCCAATTTTGGTTACTATTATCGGGGCTTGGATTAAACCATAGACAAACTTTTATCCCAAGTTCTTTCCCTTTATTTATAAGTGGTTCGAGTCCATTTGGAAATTTCTCGGAATTGGGCATCCAATAGTTTGGTTTGTCCCAGATTGATTCGAAAGAACCACCAGTAAAAGCTGAATTAGCTGATCGTCCAGTTTGCCATCCATCATCTAACTGAAAATGGGAAATTCCCAGCTTAGCTCCAGCCTCAAGTTCAGCTAGGGCAAAACGTTCTCGCACCCAGGTATCCTGTCCACGATCACCCCAAGTGTTCATCATCACCATTTCATCCCTTCCTGGTTTGTGCAACCTCAATGATTTCTGATAATTTCGTAAAGCAAGCAGACCATTGTATTTATCACCCGAATAAACACCTGCAACAAACCCATAAGCTCGTTTCCATTCTATTTTATCTAAGTCAGAGGAACTTATTCCTATCCCAATAACACGAAAAGTACCATATTCAGTTATAAAATCGCTACCAGGGTAATCCAGTTGCACATTTGAAGTGGGCGATTCCTTTAAAAGAAAAACACCATCATTTGAAACACTATTATGAGCTAAAAGCAGATTACCACGGTAAAAATTAGGCCTATACGACAGGGCATTTACATCTTTAACTAGAGTATTAAACCTATCCGTAATATCAAAAAACTCAATAGCATTGATTTGCCAGTGCCTACCAGAAAGGTCTAATTTTTCTATAACAGGAACAGAGTTTGCGACTTGACCATTCGCATTCTTTTCAAGATTCACCATGTCCGCTATATTCATTCTTGGTTGAACCCAAACATTATTTGATTCGCCACTTAAGTACAAATCACATGCAATAGCAGGACAATTGGCATAAATTCGAAAAATGCGTTTGACCTTAAGTTTATCAAGATTGTAAATCACTTCTACTTGCAAATGCTTAGGAGAAATAGAAGTTTCAGGCATAGCCTTGGAGATAAATGTTGCATTTGTTGCTAGTTCAATCTCTCCGGGCAAGGCTAAATCGGGCATCAGGCCATTCATTTGCCAAACTTTGTTGTTTACCTTATCTGTAATAGAACGTGTAATTAAATTGCCGTTATTCCATTCGTAGCTACGCGATATTTTCGAATTTTCAATAGTCAGAATACCCTGATCGAACCGTGCCGAACAATCCAAAACACTCAAATTTTGAGAAAATAAAGGTTGGCAAATTACAACCCAAATAATAAGAATGCAACCTAGACTTATTTTCATAGTTTTTTGAAATTTGTATTTAGCCTGATTTATTTTAAAAAAAAAGGTTATGCATGAAATCATTCTGAACTATCAGAATTTTGAGAGGTTTAGAAGAAACAGATAAAAATAGATTCACGATTTTTTTTTTCAGACGAAGCAACTCCGCACCAAAAGCACTCTAAACATTGAACATGTAGGTAATCTAACAGCA
The DNA here is from genome assembly GCA_038212305.1 of Bacteroidales bacterium. Taxonomy (GTDB): domain Bacteria; phylum Bacteroidota; class Bacteroidia; order Bacteroidales; family Marinilabiliaceae; genus JBBQUP01. Next base: position 6,636 of record JBBQUP010000067.1, on the reverse strand, counting down.
TGCAAACTAATGAATAGGTGTCTATATCTAAGTAATACTTATTTCTTTTTCAACAACCAGCACGACTCAAATCCCTTTTTCGAACGATATTCATCGAGACTAGCAAAAGCTTCGGTTCTTTCTCCAAATTTCATGATCGAAACTCTATTCTTTCCGGGAGCTTCAATTACTTCAGCGGTTAAAAATCCTTTTGTTTTAATTTTAGTGCAATAAGCTTGAGCACTACTAACATCGGGAAAAGAGGCAATAACTAAAAAATATTTTGCATCAGCTACGGTATTGGACTCATTACTTACCACTTTTGCCTCCTCAATACTATTGTCAATCTCAGTCTGGCTTGCTTCTTCAAATATATCGGAATTCTCAGATTTAGGTATAAGCAATTCAATATTCGAGAAACTAGAAGCACTAATAACTCTTGGCGATTTTAATTCGGGTGAGATAAAAAACAATGCAGCTGCCAATGCAACGGCTGCAGCAATTTTTCGATATGAATGACTGTGTGATAAAGCTCTAATTGATTCGAGTGACCGTTTTTTATGATCGTGTTGCTTCTGAGTTAGTGATGGAGTAACTCTTATCATACTCAACCCAAATGATTCGGGAAGAAAACCACTTAATTCGCCATTTGAAGGTATAAATAAGATATTATTCCCACTATCGAACTTTAGCTTTCCAATACCCTTAAAATCAAGCTCTGAATTATTAACTTCATTATCCAAAAAATCACCTACAAATGCGTTTACCTTATTTTGAGCTTCAAAATAGCTAATCGATTCAGCATTTTGAATACAGTTAATCAACAAACCATCGTTATGTTGTAAGCTACGATTAAATCCAATAGTTTTTTTAGGTGGATAAAAATATCCACTTTCTTCATTTAATTCTGCTGACTGATGGTTGGCAATGAAACCTCCCAAACGAGGAATAATTAAACAATCGTGCATATATAGCAGATCATAAATATATTGGTCAATCGATTTCATAGAGTATAAAAGTCAATAAAATTTTCAATAGTCACAAAGTTAATAAAAATTACTCCCAATGAATAGAGATATTCTAAACATCTGTTGATAACTTGTTAATAATTTACAACCAAAACTTACATATTTTTAACAGTATTATTTACTCTTATTAATATGAAGTCATTCAAATTTTTATTTACTTTGTTATAATCTAAAACATAATCACAAAACACACAATATGTCAAAACGGATATTAGTAACAGGTGGAGCAGGATATATTGGCTCTCATACAGTTGTAGAATTACAAAACTCAGGCTACGAAGTTATTATTGTTGATGACTTATCGAATTCAACACCTGAAGTTATTGATAACATTGCTCAAATAACTGGTAAAAAACCCACATTTGAACAATTCGACTTGTCGGATAGTAAAAAAACTACAGATTTTTTCAAAAAATACGCTTCTATTGATGCCATCATCCATTTTGCAGCCTTTAAAGCAGTTGGCGAATCGGTTCATAAACCTCTAGAATACTACCAAAACAATTTAAACTCGCTAATAAACCTATTGGTAGGTATGAAAACCCATGGCATTAAGCACATTGTTTTCTCATCATCGTGTACCGTTTATGGGCAACCTGATGTATTACCTGTAACCGAAAAAACACCACGTAAACCAGCGGAATCGCCATACGGCAATACCAAAGCAATTTGCGAAGATATTTTAAAAGATACATGCCACGCTCACCAAGAGATAAATGCCATTGCATTGCGTTACTTCAATCCCATTGGCGCACATCCAACTACATTAATTGGAGAATTACCTAAAGGTGTTCCAGCTAATTTAGTACCATTTATCACACAAACAGCAGCTGGCTTACGACAAGAACTAAGCATTTATGGCAACGACTATAATACAATTGATGGCACAGCTGTACGTGACTATATAAATGTGGTGGATTTAGCAGAAGCTCACGTTATTGCCATTGAAAGAATGTTGAATGAAAAAACGAAAAGCAATTACGAATTTTTCAACATTGGAACTGGCGATGGTTTATCGGTTATGCAATTAGTAAATGCATTTATTAAAGTAACCGGTGTTAATGTAAACTATAAAATTGTTGGTCGACGTGCTGGAGACATTGAAAAAATTTGGGCCGATACGCAATGGTCGAGCAAAGAGCTAGGCTGGAAAGCTAAGAAAACATTAGAAGAAACCCTTCTCTCGGCATGGAACTGGGAAAAGAAGGTGCGAAACATAAAATAGTAAATATAAAACACCACTATTTGAGGCGAAGATGAAATTTTTCGCCTCTTTTGATTTCGAGCGTCTGGTAATATAATATCCTATGCGAGATATTATGATCAAATAAAAATCTCATACTGCAATCTGATAAATTATATTTTCTCTATCCGCAGCGTAAATTAAAACTGCATAAAGATGAGTAGCGTTATTTCGTAAATTATCACAAAGGGCATAAAGATACCTTACACAGAACGCAACGAAAAAAACCCTCCGTTCCCTTTGCGAAACCCATTGCGACCTTTGCGCTATAAAACCTATTAAACCAAAAGAAGCCCCTTGCGGAGCTTCCAGTGGAAAATAGTAAACATGAGGGGAGCTAATATTCAACCCGTGAATTGACTCCGATTAGATTAAGAGAGAAACCTAATATTATAGTGTATATCCAGTCCATGCAAATAAAGTAGCTGCACAACCAGTATTGGTTGTAGAAATAGTTACATTTCCAGTTCCATGGATTTCAGCTCCTGATAAAGTAACATTTGTTTTTGTAACGTTAATTGATGATGCTGCCTTTCCATCGCCTTTTGAATCGGTGAAATCAACTAAATCAATTGCTTTACCATTCTTTACTAAGGCATTAGTAATGGTTGCTTTTGCACCACGACGAACTTTAATTGCATCTTGCATTTCAAAACTTGAATTATTTACGATCGTCATGTTAGTGATTTTAAAATCTGATTGACCAACATGATCAGCACCTAATCCATCAAAGTTTCCATCGGCTTCAACACCTCGTGGATCTGATTCAGAGCTAGTATAACCAGCAGCCCAAACACCATAAGCATTGGTTAAAGTACCCGACCATCCTTGAGTAACATCAAACATATCATCATCAGAGTTTACTGTCAACATATTGGTAATATTAACCGAACCACCAAAGAATTCAATAGCATCGTCACCACCTTCAAGAACGTAAAGGTTTTCGATAATTGTTCCGTTACCAACACCATTTAATGTTAAGCCATTGTGCTCTTGTGTTGAGCTTGAACGTGCACCTGTATACTCAAGAATCACATACTTAAGAACACCTGAGTTATCAGCAACATCGGTTCCACCATATTTGTAGTTGTTATCCACTTCGGTAAAAGCAGTAGTTCCAGTAGTTGCAGCAGAAATAGGAGCTTTGCCATTAATAATTAAACCTCCCCAATCGCTTGAGGCTGGACTTGCTTCTGCAGAGGTAAATTTAATTGGGTTAGCAGCGGTTCCTTCGGCCATAATTTTTCCGCCTTGCTCAACCATAACATAACTACTGAATCCTTTTTGAGCTTTAATAACAGTTCCTGCAGGGATAGTTAAAGTAGCACCACTTTTAACGTGTACAGTTCCACTTAAAAGATACTCTACAGAAGCATCTAAGGTTCTGTTTGTTGCAATGTCACCTGACAAACTGCTGTCAATAACAGGAGTTGTAGTGTCATCTTTTTTACACGATGCTAAAACTAGCAATACCAATGATAAACTTAAAATTAACTTTTTCATTTTTTGATTTTTAATTGTTTAGTTTCAATAAATTATTTTACACTTAATAGTTTACAAATTATATGAGATGCTAATACTTACTGTTTGTCCTTTTTTATAACTGCTTAGCACAATGGGATCGGCTTCTAAAATATTGGGTTGACGCTCCCTTTTGTAATAAGGATTGAGGATGTTTTTAACTTTTAAACCTATTTTCCAATGGTCGTTAAAGCCAACCGACGACACGTAATCTAATGTTGTCAATCCTTTTTCTTTAACATCCTGAAAACCAAGCGTTCCAACAGTAAAAATTCGATCGCTGAAATAGTTACATACCAATGAATTGGTAATAGAAAAATGTTTCTTGTTAATTTGGTGTGATAAATCAGTATTGATAATGATGGGGGTAGCGCCTTCCAATTGTGAACTCGTATTGGTATAACCATCTTGGACACTTAAAGCCACATATGTGTCAATATATGAAGCATTTAAACCAAACGACAACTTACTTAAAACAGTTCCATCCTCTTTTATTGACTTAAAAATATTTTTCTTTAACTCAAACTCAATGCCACTCAATGTGGCATAATCAGTAATATTTTCGTAGGTCAGATAACCCCCTGCACTCGCCTTCTCAACCATGGAGATAGGATCATTAATCACCTTTAAGAATCCGCCAATTGATACCAATTCATCGGATGAGATATAATAATCCCATTTTAGATCAGCGTTGTAATTGATTGCTAACTTTAAGAATGGATTACCCTGTACACTATAATCCTCATAATCCATCCGATAAGGTGATATTTCGCGAGATTGTGGAAGTGTATATGTCTGGGTGAGTCCTAACCGAATGGAATTTTTTTCCGATAGGTCATATTTCAGATTCAACGATGGTAAAATAAGTAACGTATCTATAGGATTAGGATTCCCTGCTCCATATCGATTTTTATCGAAATCAACAGATAAATCAACCAAATCAGCTTTCACTCCTGCAATAACTACCAAGGAAGGATTGAATCGATAAACAAACTCTGAGTAGGCTGAATTGACATACTTATCAACTTTATACCACGAATCGTTTCGCTCAAGCATAAATGCATTAACGGTTGATAAGTCAGCCTTTGAAAGAACTAAATTGTTTTGGTTAAAAAATTGATCTAAAACCACATTGTTTTTATCGAACGTTATTGGATAAACAAAACTGTGATCGTATTCAATGGCCGTGAAATCATCTTTTACAACTCGACTCGTAAAACCAAAACTCATTTGAGTTAACCCTTTAGTTTGGTTGGTTTTATTATAAGCAAACCCGAACTTAAAATTGGCATCATTCTCAGTTAAATCAGCAAAATAACGCTGATGGCGACCAGTGCTTCCTGCAGGAATTAATTGATTATTATCCGATTCGTACAAATAATTTTTTCGTCGATCAGGTTCGTTACCAATTATCATATTATAGGCAATGCCAGTGTTCATCTCCCATTGCTTCGACACATTCCATTTAGCTAAAAACTGATTAACAATCAAACTGTTATCAGTAATTCGCTGACGACGTAACATTCCCAATGAGGTAGTTCCGGCTTGCTGAAAAGCATCCCCATCTGATCCGAAAAAATCACCTACCGATTGCTCATTAGAATGAATATAAACGCTATTGAGCGACAGTTGCAGCGTAGGTTTTAGGTAATTAACATTCAACAATCCCAGATGCTGATTATTCAAAATCGACTTTTCAAAATCCTGATCGCTCGATATAATTCCAGTTGTTCCAGTACTTTTCCTATTTCCAGTTCTGTACTCAAAGTCTTTATCATACGAACCAATAATCAAGAAACTCAAGCTGTTTTTATTTTCACCAACTAAATACTTCTTACCAACTGATCCTTTGTATCCTTGATTAATTTGTAGGTTTTGCAACCATGGATCAAGCGAATTTTTAAAAGTGTAGCTACTTGTAATTCCCGGATCGACATTTGATTTTGCATATCCAAAACCACTCACACCATCCTGAGTATAAAAATCGGCGTTTAACGTTTCGGTGTTAGCGCCCGCTGATACCTCTAAGCTTAAATCTGAATCTCCTACCAATTCTTTAGAGATAATATTAATAGAAGCACCTGCAACATCGGAATAATTGGTTGCACCAAAAACCTTGTTCACCCCCACCGACTGAATCATATCGGATGAAAACAGATCAAGCGCAATATTTTTGTATTCAGTATCCTCCGATGGAACAGGAAATCCATTGAGAAACGTAGCATTGCATCGATCTCCCAAGCCACGAACAAACACGTTTTTAACGCCTTCTTGTTTGGTGATACCTGATATTTTAGCCACAGCACCTTGTGCATCGCTAATACCTTTGCGCGATAATTCCTGAGAACCAATAGCCTGAACGGCTATTAATGAGTTTTTTTGCTCAATAAGTAGCATGTTGTCTGATTCGCGATTGGCTTTACCCACCACTTTAACTTCTTGTAAATCGAGTCCTACTATTTTAAGTTTAAAATCGATTTGGTTATTACTAGCAGGTTTAATCTCAACATTGGAGATTGTTTGTGAATCGTATGAAATAAATTGGCAGCGGAAATTGAATTTTCCTGCTGGAATCGAGTTTAATTCATACTCACCCATGAAATTTGTAATGGTTCCGGTTGTAGTACCTTCTATAACAATAGTAGCACCTACTAACTCCTCACCCGTATCAGCATCTGTAACTTTTCCAACCAATCGACCGTCTTGACCGAAAACCACAAATGCGTTACTTAATAACAAAATTGAAAAAACTAAAAACTGTTTCATTGTTAATCTCTCTCTATGTTTATTTCCGAAACAAAAATAGAGACCGAAAAACGAAGAAGGGATAAGTCAGTTTTAAATTAAGATTAACCTTATATTAAG
>JBBQUP010000066.1:0-19651 GCA_038212305.1 Bacteroidales bacterium | reverse complement strand
TAACAATCATTATTGTTTTTAAATCTTCTATTAAATGTTATTGAATTAACTCCTATAAATTTTTCCCTTGCAATCATTTGACAAAGGTAATTATATTATTCAAATTGGGAGACCTAAACGCCTATACCTATAAGTTTAAATATTAGCGACAATAAATTCTAGACGTTTCTGTCGTTTATTAAAACCTTGGATTATATAGAAGTACTAGAGGTTGACAGGAAGGCTTTAAGCGAACTTCAGGGCAGTCTAAGCCAGATTAAACTAATGCAGGAAGGCAAAATAGGAAAACAATCGGCCGAAGATTTCCTAAGTGAGCTATAGCGTTTATACAACTCCCAATTATAGAAAGTTTTTCAAGAAACTTTCTATAAAATATCCTTCTCTTAAAACCGACCTACAAGAACTTATTCATATTCTAAAATTAGAACCTGATTCAAGTATTCATTTAGGCTATGGGATTTATAAAATACGGATGGCCATTACTTCTGAAGAGAAAGGTAAATCGGGTGGTGCACGAGTAATTACTTATTGGGTTACCGAAGATAACGAAGTTTACCTCGCTTTTATTAACGAGAAAGGACGACTCGACAATATTACCAAAGAACATATTATTTAGCTGCTCAAAAATGCTGGCCTTATAATGTAAAATGCCCAGCACTCAGCCAGTCATTTATTATCAAATTCTACTCTTTACTATTTTATTATGCGACAATGGCAGTTACAAACTGTCGGTGAAAATTCGGCGAATTTGAAAACATTCGCTGAGGTTAGTATAAATAAAAAAAGCACCAATCCATTTATTGAATTGGTGCTCTTTTATATCAAGCAGTTTTTATTTTATCAAACCTTGTTTAATCATGTATTCAGCAATTTGAACGGCGTTAAGAGCAGCTCCTTTTTTAATTTGATCCGACACTGTCCAGAATGCTAATCCATTTGCATTGCTAATATCTTTACGAACACGACCGACATAAACCGGATCTTTGCCTGCTAAAAACAGAGGCATAGGATATTTTTTTTCAGCAGGATTGTCGATCAGCACAATTCCTTGAGCATTCGCAAAAGCCATTTTAGCTTCTTCTACCGATACTGGTTTTTCAGTCTCGATCCAAATCGACTCACTGTGCGAGCGCATAACTGGTACTCGAACGCAAGTCGCACTTACCTCAATGTCGGAATGCATAATTTTTCGAGTCTCGTGATACATTTTCATCTCTTCTTTGGTGTAACCATTATCGGTAAACACATCAACTTGAGGAATAAGATTCATTGCTAGTTGATAGGCAAATTTCGAGACCACAACTTCTTCGCCTTTAACTAATTGGGTGTACTGATTTTCAAGCTCCTTCATGGCTTCGGCTCCTGCACCGCTAGCAGCCTGATAAGTAGAAACGTGAACTTTCTTAATATGTGAAATGGATTCAATTGCCTTTAGTGCAACTACCATTTGGATGGTAGTACAATTTGGATTTGCAATTATTTTTCGAGGTGCATTGGCACAATCCTCAGGATTTACTTCAGGAACAACCAATGGAATATCAGTATCCATTCTGAAAGCACTTGAGTTATCAATCATGATAGCACCATGCTTAGTGATTGTATCTGCAAATTCTTTTGATGTAGATGCTCCGGCCGATGCTAGTGCGATGTTAATACCTTTAAAGTCATCATTATGCAAAAGCTCTTTAACTTTAATGTCTTTACCTCTGAATTTGTAAATAGTTCCAGCACTTCTTGCCGAACCAAATAACACCAATTCATCAAGCGGGAACTCTCTTTCTTCAAGTACTTTAAGGAATTCTTGACCAACAGCTCCACTTACACCAACAATGGCTACTCTCATTTTTTTGCTATTTAGATAATCTTTCGAAAAAATAATTAATTTTGTTAAGTTAGTACTCTAATTAACAGATACAAAAATAGGATATTTATACTTAATTTTATGACAATGAAGTGGTTTTTTGTCATTTTTTTATTCTTTAGTGCAAGATTAACGGCTCAGTTAAATGAATTGTTTGACGCTGGTTTTATTACGAATGGCTGGGATGGAAGCGTTGATAAATTTGAAAGTTTAAATGGTCGATTGCACTTGAATGCCAATGCTGAAAGTTCGGAAGCATGGTTGTTTCATTCATCTCGAAGCATAATTCAAACAGAATGGTTACTAGATGTTGAAATGCAATTTGATCCATCATCTCAGAACTTTTGTCGTTATTATTTAACAGCTGATAAGGCAAATCCATCTGAAATAAAAAATGGGTATTACATTAATATAGGTGCTTCTGATGATGATATATCGTTGTATCGGATGGTTAATGGTTTATCGGTTAAACTCATTGATGGAGAAAATGGTCGTTTGACAAAATCAGTAGTCAAACTATCAATTCGAGTTACGGTAGATAACATTGGGAAGTACAAGCTGGAAGTTAACACCGATTTGGATTGGATTTCTGAAGGCGAATCGATGGGTGATTTTGCATATGATAGTCAGTTTGCCGGCGTATATTGTAAATACACATCAACTCGGAGTAAGTTATTTTATTTCGATAATCTAAAAATTAATGGCGAATGCTATAATGTACCACTAAAGCTTATAAAGTCAGAAATTGAAACCAACAAGCGTGTCGTTACTTTTTTTTCGGAGAGTTTAAAAGAGTCTAACCTTAGTAAAATTACTTTATTCGATAATAATGGGTTAAAAATCGATGGTGCTTGGATTACAACCGACAATCAGTTACTTTTTACACCAACCAATAATCTTCCATCTGATTTTTCTGGAACTATTTATTTTGAGGGATTAACAAGTTTATTGGATGCTATTCTACCCGATACATCTGTATTTGTTACCTATTCGCAGCTAAGAGTGCTAACGACTAAAATGCTAAATTCCAGTTGTTTGCAAATTATTTTTAACAAAAATGTCCATAGCAGTATTGCTGAGTTTTTAGTTGATCAGCCTAGTGGTGAAATGATTAATGCAGTATGGACAACAAATCAAATTCTCAATTTGAATTTTGATAATCCACTTCATAATCGAAGTGCTTATTGCATTAAAATGAGCAATGTGTCTACATTTTTAGGCGATATAGTATTGGATAGCCAAGTTAAGGGCATCTATTTTATTCCTGAGCGGTATGATGTTGTTATAAACGAATTTATCACAGATCCTTCACCCTCAATGGGTTTGCCTGAATATGAATTTATTGAATTGTATAATGTATCTGATTTTGAAATAGACTTATCGGGATGGCAATTGGGAGTTAAGAATATAAAATATAGCATACTTTCTGGAAGAATAAGTCCACATAGCCTTGCGGTGATTACTAGCGAGAAAGCAGTTTTATTATTTCCAAGGGATATTAATGTAATAGGCCTAAAAACATTTCCATCACTGACAAAAACAGGAGGTGAGATTACTATATATTCGGAATTAGGCACTGTAATAGATGTAATTAAATATAAGGATAGTTGGGGATTGCGATCTTTTAAAGATGATGGAGGATGGTCGTTTGAGCAAATAGATGCGATGAATAGGAGTGGCAGCTCATCAAATTGGGCTTATTCATTGGATTTATATGGAGGAACGCCTGGAAAACCCAATTCAGTTAAAGCAATAAATCCTGATGTAACTCCACCAAGAGTTACTTATTTGGAGATGCTAAGTGATAATGAATTAACAGTGAATTTTTCAGAAGGAATAGTCATTGACAACAACTTGAAATCATTAATTCCTAACGAGTTAAGTGTGTTATCGGTTATTGTATTAAATGAGCGAAATACTGCGGTTAGGTATGCATTTAATGAATCGATTGAAAAGGGGCGACAATACTTTTTAAAAAGTCAGAATAATATTACTGATTATGCTGGGAATAAATTAATTACTGGGGATGTTGCTTTTGGAAAGATTGAAGACACAGAAGCAGGTGATGTAATAATTAACGAGGTATTATTTAATCCAATTTCCGACGATGTTGATTTTATTGAGATCCTTAATCGTTCTCAAAAAACGCTCTCTTTGAAAAGTATTTTTGTTGGTCGAATGGTAAATAATACCCCATTAAAACTAATTCCACTGACATATTTTAATATTCCAATGGTTTCGGGTTCAATATGGGTTTTAAGCATTGATACTGCAATTACTAAAACAAATCATCCCAAAGCATTGATCGAGCGATTACTCGAGGTTCCTGAAATGCCATCGATGCCTGATGATAAAGGAGATATTGCTATTTTATCATCCAACGGACAAGTTTTGGATCGGTTGGCATACGACGAAAACTGGCATTTTTCGCTTTTAAATACTACCGAAGGCATATCGCTTGAGCGAATTCATACCTTGGGACAAACTCAGGCTGATTACAACTGGTTATCGGCTTCATCATCAACAGGCTATTCAACACCAACGTTACTTAATTCGCAGAGTCGTTCGTTTTTGCCCTCTGAAAAAGAGGTGTTTTCGATATATCCTGATTTGTTTATTCCAAATGGCGATGGGATAGATGATGTCACGGCTATTGATGTCTCAACCACGCAACCCGGAGGAGTGATCTCGCTAATTGTTTATAATTCTATTGGAAAAGTGATGAAAACGATAGCTAATAATCAGTTGGTTGGAACTATCGCTAGTTATACCTGGGATGGGACAAATAATTCAGGAGTGATAGTCCCTCCAGGCATTTATGTGATGAATTGCTCAATATTCTATAAAAATGGCATAACTCAATCTCAAAAAAAGAGTTGCATAGTGGGATATACCAACAAGTAATGGCAAGAGCTATTGTAAGTGTTGACTAATGAGGGTTTTAATTATCAAAGTCATTTTTGGTTCTGCTGCAGCTGCAACTTGTAACACTTCATTGTGAGAGATTTCTTTTATCTGACCCGGAACTCCAGAATCAGTAACAATTGAAATTCCAAAACAAGTCATGTTCATGTGTCGAGCAACAATAATTTCAGGAACTGTTGACATACCAACTACATCGCCACCAATAATACGAAAATATTTGTATTCGGCAGGCGTTTCGAATGTGGGGCCAGCTGTGCCAACATAAACACCTCGTTTTAAGTCAATGTTATTAGTTTTGGCAATGGTCATAGCCTTTTCAATCAATTGAAGATCGTAAGGTTCGCTCATATCGGGGAATCGTGTACCCAGTTCATTTATGTTTTTACCCAATAACGGATTTGTTCCAAACATATTAATGTGATCTTCAATTGCCATGATGTCGCCAACTTTATAGTCTGGATTTAAGCCGCCGCTTGCGTTAGAAACAATGAGTGTTTTAATGCCAATGTGATTCATAACACGTATGGGGAAAGTAACATCTTGCATCGAATAACCTTCGTAATAATGAAATCGTCCTTGCATGGCAATAATTGGAACTCCATTAATGGTACCAAAAATTAGTTGTCCATGATGCCCCACAACAGTAGAAACAGGGAAATGAGGAATATTTAAATAGGGGATGGTTTTTTCAACGTCTATTTCGTTAACCAAACCACCCAGACCAGTGCCAAGAACAATACAGATTTTGGGCGTTAATCCCGATTGTTTTTTTAGAAAATCACCTGTTGCTTTTATTTTTTCTAACATAGTTGTTTATTTCGGTATTGAAATTATTTTGTTGACCAAAAAGAAATTTGATTTCGAGCGGCTGAACAAATGTTTGTTTAACCCATTGCGCAGCGAATTGTTCCAGTTCTTTCAGTTTAACTGCATCTTTTTCGGTAGTTATTATAATTTTTCTCGGGTTGTCGATTGATTTCCAGACTTTTGATATTTTATGGATTTCGTTTTTATTGAAATCTCGATGATCTTTAAAAGAGATGGGTATCGTATTATTCGATAACGATTGAACTTGATTTAAAAAGGGCTGTGGTGAGGCGATACCCGATAACGCTATGATTGTATAGTCTTGCAGGTTTTCAGTTATTGAATTCTCTGAAATTAATGGATATAGCTTTCCATAATTAAGAGTTGTAAAATATAACGATTGATCTTTCGATAGTTTTAGTCTCTCTTTTATTTGCGTGGCTTTATCTTCTGATAAATTTGCTGGACACTTGGTGATAATTACACAATTTGCTCGATTAAGAGATGAAATAGGTTCACGAAGATTGCCTGCGGGTAAAAAAAAGTCGTTCCAAACAGGTCGGTTATAGTCGATTAAAACAACAGCAAATCCGGGTTTAACATATCGATGCTGAAAGGCATCATCCATGACAATGACATCAGGTTTTTGAGAAGCTGATAACAGAGCTTGAATACCCAATGCTCGTTTTTCGGCCACTGCCACTTGTAACGAGGGAAACTTATTGGCCATTTGTTTGGGTTCATCCCCAATATCTGAAGCAGAATGATTCGATGAAGCTATTAATACACCTTTTGTTTTTCGTTTATAGCCACGACTGAGCAAAGCAGTTTGGTAACTTTGGAGTAAATAATTAAATAAATACTCGCAATGCGGAGTTTTGCCAGTACCGCCAACACTTAAATTTCCAATGCAGATGATGGGAACATCGAAGGTCTTTGACTCAAGAATTCCTGTATCGAAAAGGACGTTGCGTACAAAAACAACTAACCCGTATAGTGCTGAAAATGGGAGAAGTAGGATGCGAAGCTTGTTCATTCTTTAAGGCAGAGTGAATATTGAATTCGTAATGTAGAAATGTGGTATTCGTTGTATGTTCATTATTAAATATTTTGGTTATTTAATAAATCGTATTTGTAAATTAAGTTTCATTTTCTGTTCTCCATTTTCTAAATAAACGGCACCAAATCTATGCCTATTTGGGTCGGGGGTTTCAAGCTTTGTGTTGTTGAATAAATAATCTTCAAAATTTTTAGTAAAATAAAAATGATAACAAATAAGTTCCCCATCATCCTTTACAATTAAATATCCACCAGTTGCCTGATAATTTCTTTTCCAAACTTCGGCCGCTCGCATTCCTAGTGCATAGTCAGTTAAGAATTTCTTCATAATCATTTCATACATAGTTGAATTTACATTCAAATTATAGCCGATCGGATTATTATTGGTTATTGTGGTAATGAATTTTTTCACTGTGTTTTCAGATGCTGTGTCATTCGCATAAAATAAAACTAATAACTCTGATAATATTGCATCAAAGTTGTAATCGATGGTCTGTAAGTTAGAATGAAATATTTCATTATCGACTTTCTCAAATTCTAATCGTGCACCGAAATTTTTTAATAACTTTAATTTTTCAGAAAACTCATTAGCATTCTTTATTTGACTGATTTCGGTCTCTGTTAAATTCTTTCCTTTAATAAAATAAGAAAAATTTGTTGCACCACTTGCATTTATAAGTGATGATGGTCGGCCCAATTGCGACTTAATGCTGAAACCTAATGCTGGAGATAAAAATGTATTTGGATCAGTAACCTGTATGGTTATATCGTTTTTAATTTTCGACTTTGCTTTTAAAGTGTTTATCGAAAATGATGTTAAGAATTTTTCTATCTCAGCTATTTCAAATGTCTCTTTACCTTTTTTTGCAGTTTTTATTTTTTCAAAACAGGTTTTTGCGTTTGAGATAAATTGAATAATTGGGATTTTGAAAAGTAGTTTTCCGTCAGAAACAATTATCAGTTTATCCTGAATTGAAAATTCTACCGAACGGTTTTTTTCGTGTCTTATTACTTTTATAATAGGATAAAATATTTCTTCTACTTTATTGAAATCTTCGTCACCAAGATAAAGCTGTCCATCAGCCAATAATTTAAGTAATGCGTATGGCTCACTCCATTCGCCTTTATTTCCCGTTAGCATTTGTAATTCCTATTAGTTCTAAAATTTTATTTGCAGTCGCCTGAATTGCAGGTACGGCAACAGAGTTCCCGAATTGTTTGTAAGCCGATGCGTCAGCAACAGGAATTACATATTTGTCTGGAAAACCTTGAAGTCTGGCCCATTCTCTGGGTGTCATTTTCCGAATACCTTCTCTATTGACAGTTCCTTTTATGTGAGTTGTAGGAGTATAGTCAGTAATTCGGTGGTCGTAAACTAAATTTCTTTCTCTTCCCATGCCACCAACAACAATGGCATTTGCGACACTGTCATCAGGAATGATAGCAAACCCGAAACCATTTCCTTTGCTTTCGTGTCTTGCTTTGTGTTTTATTAACGTTTGAACATACTGAGTTGATAGAAAGTATTTAGTAGCAGGAACATTTTCTTCTTTCACGTCTGCAAACGTTATTTTTTTATTTAATGGTTTAGGATATTCAAAGTCTGTTATGCCTTGGTCTTTTCTAAAGCCTACAATGTAAATTCTTTCGCGATGCTGAGGAACACCAAAATCTTTTGCATTTATAGTCTGAGGTTCGGGAACATAGTAGTCAAGGTCGTTCCGTAAAACATTTAATATAGTTTCAAGCGTTCTTCCTCCGTTATGATTTCTTAAACCTTTAACATTTTCAAGGAAAATAGCCTTTGGTTTTTTACGTTTAATTATTTCAGCAACATCAAAGAATAAAGTTCCTCTTGTATCTTCAAACCCACCGCGCTTGCCAGCAATTGAAAATGCTTGACAAGGAAACCCTGCACATAAAATATCAAAACCGTCTGGAATAAATTTTTTTGTTTCTTCTTTTGTAATGTCACCAAATGGAACTTCACCAAAATTTACTCTATATGTCTTTTGTGCATTTTTATCCCACTCACTTGTAAACACACATTTCCCGCCTAAATTTTGCATTGCCAGCCTAAAACCGCCAACTCCTGCAAATAAATCAATGAATTTGAATTTGTAATTATTTGGAGTTGGAAATGGAACATCAATTACTTCAAAAAGTAATTGCTGCAAAGCGTCTTCTGCAACTATTTGAAGATTGTTTTCTTCTTCTTGATATTGAACATATTCTTTAATGTATTTCAAAGCATCGACTTTAAAATGCTTTGCCACGCCATTTTCAATGTTATGAAGATAATGAGTAATTACAGCCTTTTTTTCATTAGTTGTAACTGGTTCAACTAATCTTATTTGAAAGCGTTTGCCATCAAATTCGTCAATGCTGATTTTCTCTTTCAATTTCATTGTTTTGTATAAGGGAAATAGTTTTTTTATTTCGCGAAGAGATGGGATTTGGGTTATGATGTTTATTTAATAAATTGATAATTCATAGGGCAAACGAGCCTGAATTGGGTAAGCAGTTCTTAATTGTTGAACGGTTTCGAGGTATTTTGCATCAGCTCCTAAAACCGAATTACGTACAAAAGCCTTAGCACCGCCTTCCATTCCTTTAAATAGTTGTTGGAAAGGATTTTCAATTTCTGGCAATTCAACAATGCGATAGTTGTCGAGACCAGCTTTGCTTTTGGCAATTTCGATGGCTTGACTTATTCCGCCTAAACCATCAACTAAACCTATGGAGATAGCATTTGATCCAGCCCAAACTCTGCCTTGACCTATGCTATCAATATTCGCTTTGGTTGTTTTACGACCATCAGCACATCGTGTGATAAATTTATCGTAACCCAATTCGATATACGTTTGTAATAAGCTCGACTCCTCAGGTGTAAAAGCACGACTTATAGACGGCATGTCAGCAAATTTATTGGTTTTTACTCCATCGAAAGAAAACCCAATTTTATTGAATAATCCTTTAGCATTTGGAATCATTCCAAAAATACCAATGGATCCAGTAATTGTAGTTGGGTGAGCAATAATGGTATCGGCCGCACAGGCAATATAGTATCCACCCGATGCAGCTAAATCGCCCATAGAAACAATTACCGGCTTAACCTCCTTTGCCAGTATAACCTCTCGCCAAATAATTTCTGATCCTAGTGCTGATCCTCCAGGCGAATTAATTCGAAGTACAATGGCTTTAATGGTGCTATCGCGTCGAGCTTGGCGAATGGTTTTAGATAACTTATCAGATTTTATGCCTTCACTACTCGAATCATCAATGCCACCTTCGGCATAAATAATCGCAATTTTATTGCGCGAGAATTTTTTATTGGGATCTTTTACAACAACTTTTGCATATTTTTTATTGCTAACAGATGAAATATCTTTTGAATCCTTGATTCCAATTTTTTCTTTTAGTTCGTTAATAAGCTCATCGCGATATTTAAGTCCATCAATTAATTTACTGTCGATTAATAGTTGAGGATCGCTGAACATTGGCATTTGATTGGCAAGTTCTTCAAGTTTCTGAGGTTCCGTATTTCGAGTTTCAGCTATTCCTTTAAGAACTTGTTGCCAGATAGCTTGAACATAAACAGTGGTTTGCTCTCGTGAAGAATCACTCATTTTATCTGTAATGAATGGTTCAACCGCAGATTTATATTTTCCATGTTTAAAAACCTGCACCTCAATACCTAGTTTTTCTAAAGTGTTTTTAAAGAACATCCGTTCAGAGTAAATGCCTTTAAACTCGAGCATCCCTCCAGGAGTTAAATAAATTTTATCAGCTACTGAGGCTAAATAATATGCTTTTTGAGTGTAAATGGAAGCATAGCTGTAAATGAACTTCCCAGATTTTTTAAAGTTTAATAGTGCAGTTCGAATTTCTTCGATTGTTGCATAACCAGTGTTTAACATGCCCGATTCCAAAAGGATTCCAGATATATTAGGATCCATCTCGGCTTTTTTTATGTTCGAAAGGATTTGGTTTAATCCTTCATTTGCAGGGCCATCGTTAAGGCTGTTAAAAAGCTCATCAAAAGTATTGTCCTTAGCTTGTTCGCTAATCTGTCCGTTTAATTCAAGGTGCAATATTGTTTTTTCTTCAATTTTAGCATCCGACTCGCCCATAGACGCAATTCCAGCAATTACGCCAACTAAAATTAATATTAAAAGAATTCCAGCAACTAAACCACCGAGTAAGGTTGCGAAAAAGTACTTAAAAAACTTTGCCATTGTAATAGGGTTTTAAATTAGGGTATTTAGCAAAGTTATTAAAATATGGTGGTTCTTAAACTGGTTAAATAGAAATTATTTTTTCTATCTTTATTCGTTTTTAAAAAATAAACTATGATCGAAACTGTTCTATTGCAATTGGGAGGTAACCAAGGTGATGTTTTGCAGGTGTTTCAAAAAGCCATTGCTATGATTAACGATCAGATTGGTGAGGTTGGATTACTTTCTAAGGTGTATGAGAGCGAACCGTGGGGATGTGATGAAGATTTGTGGTTTTTAAATCAGGTTCTTGAATTAAAAACCGAGTTAAATCCACAAGAACTTCTAGTTGTTATACATAAAATTGAAAAAGACTTAGGACGCATTAAGCGACCCGAAGGGACTTATGTTGGTCGACCTATTGATATAGATATTTTATTTTTCGGCAATGAGATTGTTCATACCGATGAACTTGTTATTCCTCATATGCACATTAGGCATCGTCGATTTGTTTTAGTACCATTAAATGATCATTGGGCAAGTTTTATTCATCCCGAATATGGAGCTGACATGAAACATTTACTTGAACGATGCGACGATACAGGAAGCGTTCGACTTATTTCTGAGAATTCAAAGTTTAGTTCCAAAAGCTAAATCGCCTGCATCGCCTAACCCCGGTACAATATACGATTTGGCATTTAATTCCTCGTCGATTGCACCTACCCAAAGCTCTACATTCTCGGTTTTAGTCATGTTGTTAATGTAAGTTACCCCAGCTTGACTGGCAATGAGAGAAACGAAAATGGTTTTTTCTGGCGTACCTTTTAGAAGTAAAGCCCTGTAAGCTAATTCTAATGAGCTGCCTGTTGCCAACATTGGATCGCATAAAATAAGGGTTTTCCCATCAAGTGAAGGTGATGAACTATACTCAATATGAATATCAAATTCCCCATCTTCGTTGTATTTTCGGTAAGCCGACACAAAGGCATTTTCAGCTCTGTCGAAATAGTTTAGTAAGCCTTGATGCATTGGAAGGCCTGCACGTAAAATAGAGGCAACTACCAATTTGTTTTTCGGAACTATTTCCTTTGCAATTCCCAGTGGAGTTTTTACAGATATCTCCTCACTCAAAAGTGTTTTGCTAATTTCATAGGCTAAAACTTCACCCATTCGCTCTAAGTTTCTTCGAAAACGCAAAGAGTCTTTTTGTATTTGTTTATCACGAATTTCCGCTAAAAACTGATTGAAAACCGATGGTTTTTGATTGAGGATGGTGGTTTGCATGGGTTAGTTGTTTTGGATTGAAATCTTAGATGCAAAATTATAAAAAGGATAATCGTGTTGTTCTAAAGACTTGCTTTGAGAGAGTTTTTCTGGATGATATATACAACAATTTGTGTTTCTAATATGGTAAAGGTTCGAATGCAGATGGTTTGGTAATGCCTCTAATATTGCACTTAAAACTTCGTGTCTGACATCATCTGGTTGGTAGCTGTAATCGTGCCATACAACTATTGATTGTTCGTGAATTAAATGTTTAAATACGTTTATTGTATCAGACAAAACTGATTTAAAATGGTGATCTCCATCAATAAATATTAAATCGAATTTTTCATTTAGTGTTGCAAAATTAAAAGTTAATGAATTGGCTTCTAGAAGTCTGATATTTGTGAAGTTTTTAATAAAAATGCCTATTTGATTTATAATATTTATATTGCCATGAGCCTTCATCATTTCTTCATTTGAAAGGTTCATCGTTATGCATTTATTTGCCACTTCAGCCACATTGGCTACTGATTCTCCTCGCCAAGTTCCAATTTCGAAATAGGAACAATTTGGAATTTTTAATGCCAATCCTTTTAATAGAGCAATGTCAGTTAATAACGATCCACCATTTAAAAATGAATACCTGTTTAATTCAATCTCCCGTCCAATTAATAGATGCAAATCGACAACAGGTAATCCATTCGTGTAATTGGGATGATTTTTTTCACAGTATTTGCGCCAAACATGTCTGTTTTCAATTATAAGGTTGATTAATGACGGTTGTTTAAATAATTGTATGAGTGCAAGTCCCAGTTTTTTTAAACTATTCATAATTTACGTTTGTTTATTTTAAAATACATTTTTTTTAGAAAATGATGATAAGTAACAATCTTGTTTCGTGAGCCAATAAAATTTACAAACCCAATTTGCAACTTCTTTTTTAAATAGTATGATTGTATTAATAAAAGGGTAAAATAACCTAAAAAAGTTGAAATGGCTGCACCTACAAGTGCCAGATGAGGAATAAGGAAAAAAGAAGAAATTAATAATACGATCATTCCTCCAAGATTGGATAGCGTATTTATTTTATGATTCCCTGTTCCTGAAAAATAATGACCTGAGATGAGTGATTGTCCGTATAATAATACACCAGGCAGCAGAAATACAATGGTTGTTTTCATCGCATAAAAATCTTTTCCAAATATATAAACATAAAATTGGGCAGGAATCACACTAATGAGTAGGATCGCAGGAAGCTGTATGTAGAATGTTATTTGAGAAAATCGAATGATCAGTTTACGTTGTTTAATCGTGGATTCAGTATTAATGATTTTGGAATACATCACTAATGAAATACTTCGGCTGATTAGCCATATTGATTCAGTAATTGAAACCGCATTGGAATAGATGCCCACTTCTGATGTAGTACAGTATTTCTCAATAATAAAGTAAGCTCCGCGAAAGCTTGCTAATTGAATTATGGTAGCGGTTTGATTATAAAAGCCATATTTGAGTAATTGTCTTAAGTCGTATATGATTGATTTAGACGAATTAGAACCATCGAATTTCTGTAGATATTTTAATCCAGGGATAGAAATCAGTAAGAATAGAATATAGCTGATGAGTAATGAATCCAAATAATTGGAAATTGTTAAGGTTCTAGTGACAACAAAAAAAGCAGCAATCATTAAAACGAGGATGACGGGTTGCAATAACATCGCTTTATTGTATTCTCGAATTCTCTCTTTATAAAGCAAAATAGAGAGATTGTTATTTCCTAATGAATTAAGTAGACTTATAGCGATAATTGAAAAAATATATTGAGGTGGAATTAAATGGAGTGTTGTTGATAAAAGGTAGATTATTGTGCAAGTAGCGAAAGACCAAATGGTAGAGGCTATTAGGTAATTTGCTTTTGGACTCTTAGGTAGCAGATAGGATAAGGATGATATCCCCGCAAAACCTGTTATAGTTGTTATTAATGAAATGTATATTAGTAATAAACTCTGAACCCCTTTTAACTCTGCTCCTAACCAACGAGATAAAATTACTGCAATCACGAGATTGATTATCGCAATGCCTATTCTAGAGGTAAAAGTGTAAATGATTTTTTTAATCATTATTAATTGATTTCAAATACACGTTTAGGTATTTTTGTCCAATAGCCTCATAACTATACTTTAAAAGACTCTCCTTCTGTATTTTTTTTCGATCAAACATTGATTTTGAGCAACTAAATTCGATAATTGTATTTGTTAATACCTCAATATTTTGTTTTGGGATTAGGTATCCATTTGAGGAGTTTATCATTTCACTTATTCCTCCAACTTGTGATGATATTACAGGAACGCCTGCCATTAATGATTCAATAATAACACATGGAAGATTCTCGTAGTTTGAGAAAAGGAGGAAACAATCTGAATTACTTAATGCATTAGCAATTTCTAATGGCGAATAAGGACCTTCGAATGATATTTTGCTGGTGAGTTTTTCGTTTTCCACAAATCGCAAAAAATCCACAGGTGAATTGTCGCTTACGATGGTTAGATGTATTTTTGGCTCCTTTTCTAGTGCATTTTTAAAAGCGTGAAGAATCCCATTAATGTTTTTATGGTCATCAAGCAATGACGAAATATGTATAAACTTTGTTGTCGAATCTATAGATTTTGGATTGTTTATTTTAGAGAATAATTGCTCATTTACAGCATTGGGTATAACGTTATAATTGCCTTTGTAGCCTAAGGATTGCATGGCATTTTTAAGATCGTTTGAAACCGGTGAAATGCATGATGCTTTTGCACAGCAATATTTTACAATCAATTCTTTAATTAATGAATGCTTTATCCTGGTTCCAGGCAGGAATCCAGTCCAATGTTCGGTAATGATATACGGGATATTAAAACGAATTTTCATTACTAAACCCCAAAACGAAGTTGGGAAAGTAATGTTAGTATGAATAATATCTGGCTTACGATTGTCTTCTTTTAGTTTTTTAATTGTCGCACATAGTATGTAATAATAATTAACCCATGTTGTAAGTTTTCGAAATATTGGAATTTGAGTTTTTGATGAAATATTAATTTCAATTAGTTCAATTTGATCAGATATACCAAGTTTAGTTTTATCGAGCAGAGGATCTGAGGTTATGTTTAAAAAAGTAACATCGCAATATTTAGATACTGCCTCAGCATGTCGAATGACAAAGTTGCCATTGAAAGGGAATTTTGAAGATGGAAACCATGCTGATATAAAAAGTACGTTAATTTTTTTCATTTACTGAAGTTTAGAACCATCGATTAGAAAATTGTGGATATTGCTCTAGCACAGAACCCCAACCTTTATTAAATTCTGCAATTCCTAGGATGTCAGATCCTGCAAAATCGAGAATGCTATTGGTATAACTGTTTTGCTCGATAAAGGCATTAACCAATGCAAAGGTGGCTTTTTTTTCATGGCCTTTTTGGTTGGTGCAAGAATACAGTGTACATCGATTCATATATGTTAAAAAATAGGCCATTCCAATTAACTCGTTATTATCATAACAACCTAATAGTTTGCTATGGTTAAATGTTGCGTAAATTAAATTGTTTAAACCTAAGTAATTCTTCTCCTTAATGAACGACATGTTTTTAGACTGATAAAACGCTCTTAAAAAGGGTAAAAACAAATCAGGGGAGTTTAATTCATCAATATAAAGCAAGTTTGATTGTGTCTTTGAAATATTTTTTCGATGGCTTTTCGAAAAATTCATTTTTAACTCTTCAAGTGGTTTGTTGAGATTTAATGAATACGTTTTACGAAATAGGATGCTTTTTGAAACGGTTTTGGTGGTGTTATTAGTGTTGAAATTATAAACAATGAATGGGAATCTTTTTTTTATAAAACGCAGAAAAGGATCGATGACGATAGGCTCTGGTTGTTTTTGAAAAACTCCAAGCTGCTGAAAAAACAAGGGCTGCACAAGATATGGTATGCCATACCGCGTTTGGGGGACTATCGGCATTACAAGTTCATAATCATCAACAACAATAGCCTGCCAAGTGCTTGAGTTTATATCAAGTGCTTTTGATGTGGCAAAAAAATTGGATGATGACTTCGTTACGGTGTCATCCCATTTTTGTCTGTTTACTTTACTGTTGTTAATTAGTCTTATATCCATTTAATTTGGTGCTTGTTTTTAAAATTGACAATTTTATCGATATGACTTTTTTTCCTAATTGCGAAATAGGGTTGCAATTGGGCACCCCATCCTTTGAAAAATCTAGCAATCCCTTCGTTTCGCGATCCTTCAAAATCTAAAATGTAATTTGATGTGCTGTATTCTTCAATTAATGTTGAAAGTATTTTAAAATTCGCCCTTTTAAAATATCCCTCTTCGGAAGATACAGATTTGAAATAGATAATTCGATTGTTGATGAAGAAAAAGAGAGAGTGCGAGATGAGTTCGTTTTTATCATTTAAACAACTGTATATAACACCTGCGTTTAACTCAATCGATTGGTGAATTATTTGGTTTAACCTATCGAATTGTTCTAGTGTATATCGTTCTTTATGGTGGGCTAAATAAAACTTGTAAAATTCTTCGGGTGGTGTGGTTCGAATGACTGTTAATTGATGTTTCTCCGTTTGGCGCAAGTTCCCCTTTGTGTTTCGCGACATTTTTTGATGTATCGCAAAAAAGGAGTTGTTTAAAGCGAGTTCGTAATTTGGGAGAGTTTGTACGATTATTTTTTTATTTAATTTGTGCAAAAAATATGGCTGGCTCTGAATCTCGATGAATAAGAATCTTGAGATGCGTTCGTAAAATTGCTCTATTGTGCTTTGTGTAAGATTTATGGTTGAAAAAATACCGTGTTGTTGGCAAAATATGGGGTGAGTGGTGTATTTAAAACCTATTTTAAATTTAATTTGTAATGGTAAAACAGCGTGGTAATTCTCCAAAACCAAGGCGTGCCAATTGGGCGATACAATATCTAAATACCAACTCAGAGCCGAACACAAAGGTTTTTTAGAGCCTTTAATGCAATTATCCCATTGTCGATCATCAATTTCATTGCGGGTTAAATATTTAATGGTAAATGCCATTTGAAATTCGCATTTGGTTCTGTGCCTTACATCACACCCTCATCGGCCATGCTAAAATAGCTGTTTTCGGCGATAATAATGTGATCTAGAACGGGAATATCAAGAATTTTCCCTGAATCGGCAAGTTTTTTGGTTATTTCAAGGTCGGCGCCACTTGGTTCGCGATTGCCTGATGGGTGATTGTGGCAAAGAATAATGGACGAAGCAAGCTGATCCAATGCCCGTTTCATGATAATTCGAACATCAATTACAGTCCCACTTATGCCTCCTTGGCTAATTCGATGTTTCGATAATACCTTGTTTGATCGGTTTAAAAGTAATATCCAAAACTCTTCATGTGGCAAATCGGCAAGCACAGGATGAAAAATTTCAAAAACATGTTTGCTTGTTGTTATTTTTGGGCGATTTATCGAATCGCTTGAATTTCTACGTCGTCCTAGCTCAAGTGCTGCCATTATGGAGATAGCTTTAGCTTCGCCAATGCCATGAAAACGAGATGTTAAGTCGTCGGTTTGGCATTTGCCCAGTTCACTTAAATTGTTTTGATAGTGATAAAGTATTTTTTTCGATAGCTCAACAGCCGATTCTTTACTGCTTCCGCTGCCAATAATAATTGCTAATAACTCAGCATCAGATAAGGAGAGAATACCTTTGGTAAGTAGTTTTTCTCGAGGACGATCTTCGACAGCCCAAGTTTTAATGGTTAGGTTTTGGTTCATGAATTAGGTTTTTGGCTTGATTATTAGGGAGTATGAGGGTGAAATGTTTAATGCAAATAAGGGGAAGCATCTCATAAATATATTTAGTACTCGCTTGAGGAAGTTTTTGAATTTATTTTGAGAATAGGGGTATTTGCCATTTACTATAGATGCATTCAATCCAAGCTTTTTTAAATCCTTAATAAACAAAGGAAGGTTAATAAGGTGCTCTTCCCAGTTTCCAGTTAACGGATCACAAGTATTTGATAGGTAATAGGGATGTGTATTTGCTCTTTTTTTTGTTTGGGCATAACTCAAAGCGTACGCTTCAATATCACTTTTAATAAGGCCGCGAGTGTCGGATGTCAGGGTTTTAACTTCTTGTTCCGTAAAGTCAATGCTTAAATCATTAATAATGCCTTCTCTAATTTTAATAAATGCTCCTTTCGAATCTCTTTCTTTCCATCCTTCATGCACTTTTTGACCTTTGAATTCGACTATTTTTTGAATTTTTGTGATACGGTGTTTTATCAGTGGATTTTTAGGATTTGCACCTGTGTTAAAGAATAAGATATATGGATGCTTGATTTTTGCGAGTTCTGAAAACCAGCTGCTTAAACTGTAAATGTGTTCAAGGACATCCATTGAAATTATTAAGTCGACATTTAATTTATTGATTTCTAAATAATTAATTGTTTCGGTTATGTCGCCTGTAATAAAATGATTGATTCGAATTTCGTTTGTTTTTGCAAGTGTTTTTGTGTCGTTTGTTGAAGTTTCGAAAATGTCATTATAAACAATAGCTTTAGCACCCGCTAATGATAATAAGTGCGACATAATACCAATTCCACCACCATAATCTAAAACTGTTAATTCGGTAATTGACTTATTCGATTGGGATACAGCATGCTTTAATAAATTAGCATAATGATTTGTGTAAAGGACATGTTCTGTTTTGTATCTAGTAAGATACTTTTTTGAGTAGTCTGAAATATTTTGCGTATCAATATTTAATGATGTAAACCATTTGTTTAGTTGCTGTTTTGCTTCTTCAATTGAATTGTTGTTTCGAGCGAGTGTACTGGATGACATAATGGTAAGTTTGTGGCAAGAAGTTGTTTGCTGAGTTGAAAATAATAAATTCAAATATAATACAAACCAAAGAATAATTAAGCACAAAAAGCCCTCTCGCAAAAGCAAGAGGGCTTAGTAGTCCCTAGGGGAATCGAACCCCTGTTTCAAGAATGAAAATCTTGTGTCCTAACCCCTAGACGAAGGGACCGCGTTTAACTACTTACGCTAATTTGTTAACGTAAATGGCCAACTTCGATTTTAAGTTCGAAGCTTTGTTTTTATGAATAATGTTTCGTTTTGCTAATTTATCTAGCATCGAAACTACTTTTGGATAAAGAGTTGTAGCCTCTGCTTTCTCTAATGTTAGACGAAGTTTTTTAACGGCATTACGTGCAGTTTTTGCATAATACTTATTGTGCAAGTTGCGTTTTGCAATTTGTCTGATTCTTTTCTTCGCCGATTGATGATTTGCCATCTTCGTAATTTTATATTATTCTGTGTCTTACTATTGTTATTTCGTAGTCCCTAGGGGAATCGAACCCCTGTTTCAAGAATGAAAATCTTGTGTCCTAACCCCTAGACGAAGGGACCAATTGCTTTTGAACCGTGTTGTTTGGTTTTCAAATGCGGATGCAAAGATATGGCAAATTTGAAAATCT
>JBBQUP010000065.1:0-20449 GCA_038212305.1 Bacteroidales bacterium | reverse complement strand
AGCAATAGTAGCAGGACTAATGATAATTGTGACTGGCATTTTGTTTTTTCTTAGTCCCGGAAAGCCTGTACCGTTTAAAGATAAAAACGGGAATCTATTAGTTGGAAGCATTTCTGAAAAAACTTTTATTACAATTGGAGGTATCCGACAAGGGATGTTTATCAAGAGCAAAAACCAGGAAAACCCCGTTCTGCTCTACCTTCACGGAGGTATACCCGATTATTTTCTTACTCAAAAATACCCTACCGGGCTTGAAGACTATTTCACTGTGGTGTGGTGGGAACAGCGTGGCTCAGGACTATCGTACAGTGCCAGCATACCCGCTGCGACCATGAACCTGGATCAAATGATATCCGACACAAAAGAGGTGACAGATTATCTCCGTAACCGTTTTGGGCAGGAAAAAATTTACCTCATGGGGCGTTCGGGGGGAAGCTACATTGGCATACAGGCGGCAGCAAGGGCACCGGAGTTATACCATGCTTACATCGGTGTTGGCCAGATGTCGGACCACTTAAAATCTGAAAGATTGGCGTATGAATATATCCTGAAGAAATACAAGGAAGCTGGAGACAGGAAAATGGTACGAATACTGGAGGCCTCACCGGTTACAGATGTTATACCTTATGGCTACCTCAAACTGCGTGACGAGGCAATGCATAGTCTTGGAATTGGTACAACACGTGACATGAATTCAATAATAACAGGTGTTTTTATACCCTCTCTGACCTGCAGTGAGTACACTTTAAAGGAAAAGTTCAATTTATGGCGAGGCAAAGCCGAGGCGGGTGTCCACCCACTCTGGGATACTATTATTGCCAAAAATTTGACCCAACAGGTGAATGAACTCACTATCCCAGTCTATTTTTTTCACGGTATTTACGACTATACGGTATCATATACCCTTGCAAAGAAGTATTTTGAGGCGATTCAAGCACCAGTAAAAGGATTTTATACTTTCGAAAATTCGGCACATAGTCCAATTTTTGAAGAACCTGAAAGGGTAAGAAAAATTATTGAAAACGATATTTTAAACGATAAAACCAGTCTCGCCGACAGATAGAAAACACAACATTTAAAATAACGCAAAAATTTCCTGCTTTATGAATAAGAAATCATTAAAACCCTTAGCCATAACCTTTTTTGCAAGTGGCATTTGGGATACCATTGCAGCAATTCAGTATTTATTCTTTATAGGGATAGGCCGTAAAATCGACAATCCGGCGATAGACCCTTTCTATGCGGTTTTTTTGGGTTCGTTTTTTATTTGTTTTGCTTATTTGCAGTTTTTGTCGGCCCTCAATATCAAGAGGTATGCCTTTAATGTAGGATGCCTGATTATAGGCAGGTCGTTCTATGTTGTTCAACTATACATATATATATTGTTTGTTGCTGATTTCCCATCAACCTTTTGGTTTACCGGAATAATCGACGGGGGATTTGTGATACTTTATATAGTATTTGTAATACGCGGCGGAATGAAATTATAGTTGTTGTTCCTACCTAAAATAGAGCATTCTTAAAATATTTAGAAAATGAAAAACAAAATCATTATAACCTACGAATCCATTTACAACGGTAATACCATGAAATTAGCTAGAACTATGGCTCATAGATTAGGTTGCCGATTTATTAATGTTTAAGAAGCTCTTAATGAAGACCTTGATCAGTATAACACCATTGGACTTGGCTCAGAGATTTATTTTGGTACCCATCATTCAAAAATTTTCGATGTGGCGGAAAGACTAGAACAAGCCAGACAGGATGTATTTATATTCTCTAGTCGTGGAGCACCAGTCTTGAGCACATATCACAAAAGGCTAAAAAAGGCACTGCTAAAAAAGGGAAAGAATCTTTTGGGCGAATTCTCTGTACGAGGTTATGATGAGGCAAGTCCATGGGAAATTATTGGTGGCGGTAATCTAAGCCTAATGAAAAGGACTTAAAAAAAGCAGTTCGATTTATCGAAAAAACGTTGCCTTGTTTCTATGTAACCGACCCTTACGAATTAATAAAATCAAAATTGCCATTGATAGAAGTTCATCCTAACACTTATTGATTAACAAAAATCGGACTGCCGCTGACATTAAAAGGTGATTTTGTTAGTATTAATCAGGAATAGCTGATTGCTTAGAAAATAATGAGACAATTATTAATAAACCAGGTAAGGCAACAATTCAATATTTCATTCAAAATACGAGTCCTTTTAATAATTAAATAGTTTTTAAAAATCGCTTGCCCATCTCTTTCTTATTAAATAACTGAGATCATTAAAATTGGTCATAATTATATACCTCATCAACCTAATAATAAAATCACATAGACAACCACTTTAATGCAATTCAACAAGAATATTTTTTAAATTATCTTTCGTTATTCGCGGATCTTTATCTTTTCTCCATCCCCATCTTACGAGCGACTATGCTAATGTAGAATAACTGAAACGCATGATACATCATAATTGGCACTAAAAACAGACTTCCAGAAGCACTACCTGCAAACAAAACGCTGGCCATAACCGAACCATGAACCAACGACTTTTTAGAGCCGCAAAACACAACGGTAATTTGCTCTTCTCGGTTAAAACCTATTTTTTTCGATATCCAGATTGAAAAATAAAACAGTGCGAAAAAGAGGCTGATAACAATAGTTGATAAAATGAGTAATAAAACATTCGGTATCTCTTGAAACACTCCACCCATAAACGAATTACTAAAACTATTGTATACAATGGTGAGGATAACACTTTTATCAAACCAACTTAACCATTTACTGTTTTTACTGGCCCACCCACCCCAATAACTATGAAGGATTAATCCCAAAATCAAAGGAATCAGTATTTGAATTACTAAATCCAAAATGGTTTTTGAAAAGTCGAAACTGCCCGAATTGGTATTCATAAACAAACTTACCCAAAGCGGAGTAATCACAATGCCAATAATACCCGATATGCTGGCATTAAAAATAGCTCCCGAAATATTGCCTTTTGCTATGCTCACCATCACCACCGATGAGCTCACTGTACTTGGCAGTGCAGCCAAAAAAAAGATCGCGAACCATATTTGAAAATAGTCCGAATGATGAAAAAAAGGATAAAAAGCCAATACAACTAACGGAAATACCAAAAAAGTAAGAAGCTGAATAGTAATGTGAAGCTTCCAATTACTCAAATCCTTTTTCAACTTTTCGGGGTTTAATCGTAGCCCGTAAAAAAAGAATAACAGCATAATACCAACTCTGATAAGCGATTTTAGTTCAATTGCGCTTCCTTGGGATCCAATTCCGGGAATGAGATAGGCCAAAATTATCATGAGGACGATCCCCAAAATAAAATAATCGGGCAACAAACTTTTTATTCGCTTCATAAACAGACTCATGCTATACTTTGATCAAATGCGCTGCAAAGATTTCTTTTTTTATTGGAAGATACAATGAGGAGGATAAAAAGAAATTTAGATTGAGAGCGAGAAGCTTTACATAGTTTTTGTGAGCTGAAAAGTACAGATTTGAGAGATAATTAAATTGCTACTATTACAAGAAGAACAAGTCGTATAGTATTCAGTTCGTTAATATAATTTAGGCATTCGGATTTTGCTACAATCCCAAACACTATGACCAATAATTAAATTCTCTTTAACTTCATAAAACAAAATAAAATCTTCTACGGTAAGTCCTCGAATAGAATCAAAATCTGTTTAAATTCCCATTTCAGGTTGCTTAATTACTAAGTTTAATTCCTTTTTAAATTCTGACTAACGTTTCTTCGAATACGAATTGCTTTTGTTTCTCTCTGCATAAAAATCAAGAATTCCGAAGAGTCTTATATTGGCTTTTTGAGTCCAATTTATCTTGCCCTTACCCATTTGTCAAATTCTTTATCCAATTCGGCTTGTTCTATAACCAATCCTTGCTCAAAATCATTTCTTGATTCTTAAATATCACTTTTTTGCTCATCTGTCAGCTTCATAATTCGAGTTTTAGTTTTTGAATCAAGAATAGTTTTGATTGCATTCAAAAATGACTCATCATTAATCTCTGCAATTCTATGAATTAATATTTTTTTAAGTTCAATCGCTTTCATTTCCTTTCTGTTTTTCAAAGTTAAAAATACAAAATACTAAACATAACCAAATTAAGCAGTTTTACTAATTTTCAATTATTACCAACTCTACATTCTCAAACCTCTATCTGATAAATTTTCCTAATTGTCTTCTATTCATTAAAAATGTAACTTTGAAATAAAAAGTAAAAAATGAGTCAATCGTATAATTTTGCTATTCTCGGTACCGGAATGATCGCTAATAAAATGGCCGAAGCTTTAATGCATGTTCATGGAGCTGTTAAATACGCCGTGGGTTCGCGAAACGCTGGTACTGCTAAAGAATTTGCACAAAAACATGGTTTTGTAAAATCGTATGGCAGTTACGAAGATGTTGTTAACGACCCCGCGGTTGATGTGGTTTACATTGCCACTCCCCATAACTTGCACATGAGCAATGCTTTAATGTGTTTGAACGCAGGGAAGCACGTACTTTGCGAAAAGCCTTTTGCTGTAAATGGGCACCAAGTTCGCGAAATGATTAATCTGGCTCATACCAAAGGTTTATTTTTGATGGAAGCTCTCTGGAGTCGATTTTTACCTCATATTATTAAAGCGAAAGATATAATTGATGAAGGTGTAATTGGCGATATCAACCTACTCACAGCCGACTTTTGTATCCACCGGCCTGTAGATCCTCTCGATCGAAAGTTTAATCCCGAACTCATCGGAGGTGCTTTATTGGATATTGGCATTTATCCAGTGTTTTTAACTCAGCTTTTAATGGGAATGTCAGTCAGCATGAGTGCTTCGGCTGCAATTGGCTCAACTGGAGTAGATTATAGTGTGGCAGCCAGTTTTCAATATGCTAAAACGCAATTGGCTAATATAACAGCATCGTTCATGGCCGAATCGGGCGTAAACGCATCAGTTTATGGTGAAAAAGGGACGTTGAAATTCGACTCCTTTTGGTTTATTCCAGGTAATTTAACACTCATCGACAGAGATCAAAAATCGAAAATCATAACTATAGAATCCATCGGAAATGGATATAATTACGAAGCTGCCGAAGTGGTGCATTGTTTAAATGCTGGTTTAACTCAAAGTCCGATTATGACACATACCGATAGTTTAAAACTCATTGATACACTTGATCAAATTCGCCAAACGTGTGGTATTTTTTACTTAGGAGTAGAGTGATGAAAATATTAAGTTTATAACAATAAATTATGCTTATATTTAGGTTCGTTTGAATAAAAACATCATTTTAAATTTCTAATCATGACAGCAGAATTTAAAGCTGAAAAAACCTCTAAATGGGTAATTTTTTTGCGCAAAACCAAAAAAATACTTCTAGGATTTCTTATTTTGATGGTACTCTTCTTCGCCTTTTTTATTTACGGCAAGTACTATTTTACCTATAGCGATGGGTATCGTGCAGGATTACTGCAAAAATTCTCTCACAAAGGAAACCTATTTAAAACCTACGAAGGCGAGATGATTTTAAGCAGTGTAACAGGCAATAAAAATGTGACGCTCGCTTCCGAAAAATTCCTCTTTTCTGTCACCAAAAGCAACCTTGCCTATCAGCTCGATACCATTCAAGGACAAATGGTTATTGTGCATTACATTCAAAAAAATGGCGTTTTATTTTGGCGAGGCGAATCGGAATATTTGGTTGATAGTGTAAAAGTATTACCTTGACAACTCGTTTATGCACCCAAAACCCAAAACATGGAACCCAAACACGATTTAAAGCTTGCCGTTGTAATTGATGCCGATAATGTGCCATCGGGCAATGTTAAAGGAATGATGGAAGAAATTGCAAAATATGGTGTTCCAACATTTAAGCGCATTTATGGCGATTGGACAAAGCCTAATTTAGCAGGCTGGAAAAATGTACTGCTCGAAAATGCCATCACACCCATACAGCAATATGGCTATACAACGGGGAAAAATGCCACCGACTCGGCCATGATAATTGATGCCATGGATATTTTATATACCGGCAAGGTCGATGGATTCTGTATTGTGTCGAGCGATAGCGATTTTACTCGCCTTGCCATTCGTTTGAGAGAATCGGGAATGAAAGTTTTTGGCTTTGGCGAACGCAAAACACCCAGTCCGTTTATTGTTGCCTGCGATAAGTTTGTATATCTGGAGATATTAAAACGGTCACAATCGATTAAACCAACTGATAAAGCTCCAACCGCAGCAACAAAAGCCCCAGAACCAATTCCAAAGATTGATAAGGCGACTCTTCAATTAATATCCTCCACAGTAAACGATATAGCCGATGAAGATGGATGGGCATTTTTAGGCGATGTGGGAAACCTTTTAATTAAAAAGCGTCCCGACTTCGATCCACGTAATTATGGATTTGATAAGCTTACTCCTCTCATAAAATCGCTTAAGACTCATTTTAACATCGATGAACGCGTAACCGATAGGGCAAACATTAAATTGGTTTACATTAAAGTTAAAAAGTAAAGCGCAACAGACATCCTTGCGACTTATCAAAATTCGTCCACAAAAGTACCTGAGTTAAACAACGAATCAATCCGACAGATAATAAAAGGAAATTATAGAATTGTTTAACACTAGTTAGTAGTCAACGAGTTGGTATTTCGACAATAAATTAACTCGAAAATCCTCCACATTGTTATACTTTCAAAAGGGTGCGACAAGCGACACGTATATTGCAAAATATATTTGCACGTATAAAAATGATTTTGTACTTTTAATTTTATAGTAAAATGATACTTAGACTATGAATACAAAATTGACACTTACAATAGAGCAATCCATAATTGAAAAGGCAAAGAAATACGCTAGTGAACAAGGACGAAGTCTTTCTGATATAATTGAAAATTACTTGAAAGTAATTACTAAAGAGGAGTCATCCACAAATACTCATTATTCTCCAATTGTGCGAGGATTGAAAGGTTCATTTAAAGCACCGAAAAGTACTGATTATAAAAAGGAATTGTCTAAAAGACTAACAGAGAAATATCTTTAGCCAATGAAAAGAATTTTAATAGACACCGATGTGATATTGGATTTCTTTTTTGATCGAAAACCATTTTCTGAAAATGCTGCTGAAATTTTTACCCTTTGTGAAACGAAAGAAATGGTTGGGTTAGTTACGTCGGTGATTATAAGCAACGTGTACTATCTTTTAAGACAAGGTTCTACTCATGAAAAAGTAATCGGTAAACTTAAACAATTACTTACTATTACAGATGTTTTGGTCACAGATAAAGATGTGATAATGACAGCTATGAATTCTAATTTTAAAGATTTTGAAGATGCATTGCAAAACTTTTCAGCAGAATCGAATGGGAATGTTGATTTAATTCTTACTCGGAACATAAAAGATTTCAAGAATAGCCCAATAGCCGTTATGGCACCTGAAAATTATATGAAGATAATACAAGCCAGCCGCTAATCGAGTAGACGTCCTCGCTCGGCAAAATTTGTAACTTCGTCGAATTTTAAACGGCAGTTTGTAACTGCCATTGCCACTATGCAAAACATATGCTTACGCAGGTGCAGTTATGTAAACACAAAGTTTGTCAGTAAAATAGATGTTAGATATCACGAGTACACTTTTCCGCTTAGAGCGTCGAAGTTGCAAACTTCGCCGAGCACGGGCAAACATTAAATTGGTTTATATTAAGGAGGAAAAGTAATCTAATCAACTCATTAGTAGCTAATTTATCAAATAGGCAGCATTTTTTCACGCTTTTCACATTGTCATATCTATATATTTACATATATTTGTAGTCTAATTGATTTATTAAAGTTGAACAAATGAGTACACAAGAGATTAACAACCGCTACACAATGCTGGCCAAGGATACATGTTGTTTGTCGTGTGGAGGAGCCATTAACCACGCAAACCCTCAAAAAGGTGAAATTTGCGCCGATTTGGGAAGTGGCCGTGGAACCGATGTGTTAAGAATAGCCGCTGATGTAGGTGAAACTGGTTTTGTGTATGGCATCGACCTATCGGATGGCATGTTGGATAAAGCCCGTAAAAACGCTCAAAAACTAGGCGTAACCAATGTCGAATTTATTCAAAGCGAACTCGAGAACATCGTTTTACCTGATAACTCGATTGATTTACTCATATCGAACTGCACCATTAACCATGCATCCGACAAGCAAAAAGTTTGGAACCATGTGCACCGAATCTTAAAACCTGGCGGTCGGTTTGTGGTGAGCGATATCTACTCATCGGAAGAAGTTCCAGAACAATACCGCACCGACGCCACTGCCATTTCTGAATGTTGGGCAGGATCGGTGACACGCGAGATTTACATGAAACAATTGGCCGAGGCTGGATTTACGGCAATTGAAATTTTAGAGGAGAGCACTCCTTACTCCAAAGGAAAAATTCAGGTTTCGAGCATAACCATAAAGGGAGAAAAGAATAAGGGAAGATAATGAGAGAGCAAGAGAGGAAGACATAGAGATAAAAAGATTGATAGATGATGAAAAGCATCTTATCTATCTGTCTAAAAATCTAATTATCTTCTTATCTCTATATAAAATCCGTAAATTTATTAATCAATAAATAGTTTTAGAATGAAAAGTTTAATCAAAACAAAAAAAGCAGTTAAAAAAGAGGTGGCTCAATGCTGTGCCAAGCAATCGAAAATTGTTGCTGGTTGCCACGATTAAGTATTTTTTTTAGTATCAAGATTTGAGATATTAGTATCAAGACACAAGATATGAGATGTGAGACATGAGATTCAAGATAAGAGATTTAAACGCAGAGACAAAGAGCCGCTGAGTGTATAGTTTATTCTTATTTTTTCTTAGTCTTGCTAATTGTGTCTCATAGTCTTTTGACTTTTGTCTCATGTCTTGATACTAATATCTCAAATCTTGATACTAAATTTTAAACACATGAAACCATCCAAACACAATATTATTACCCCCATAAAAAATTCTGATCAGTTTTTTATCGCTAATTTATTGTCGGGCAATGCCGATATTATTACCAATCAAATAGTTGACGAGATAAATCATGGCACCTATCCTAAACCCAACGAATTATTAGAAAAGGGTTATTGGGTGGATGAATTGGAAGAGAAAAAACTGTATCAACAAAAATATCTCGAGTTTATTGACAACAGAGATACGGATGAAGTGCAACTTTTTTTTGTATCGACTTATGCCTGTAATTTTGCTTGCTCCTATTGTTACCAAGATGAATATGCACCTAAGGCCAAAAAGTGCGAAAATGAGCTGACTGATGCGTTTTTTCGATATATCGACAAGGCTTTTGCATCGCGCAATAAATACATCACGCTATTTGGTGGCGAACCATTGCTAAATACTCCAGCGCAACGGGAGTTTTTAACCTATTTCATCACTCAAGCTAACCAGCGTAATTTGTCCATTGCCTTAGTTACCAATGGCTACCATTTGCACGAATATGTCGATTTGCTTAAAACAGCCAAAATAAAAGAAATTCAGGTAACTTTAGATGGCACTGCTGCCATTCACAACCAACGGCGGATGTTAAAAGGTGGACAAGGTTCATTCGAGCAGATTGCTAAAGGAATCGACTCATCACTTAATGCACAGCTTCCGATAAACTTACGTATGGTAATTGATAAAGAGAATATTAACGACTTACCAGAATTATCCACTTTTGCAATTGAAAAAGGTTGGACAACGAATCCGCTTTTCAAAACTCAATTGGGACGAAACTACGAATTACACCACTGCCAAAGTGCTCAACAAAAACTTTATACTCGATTAGATATGTATCAGGATATCTTCGAGTTATTGCAATCATATCCGCATATATTGGAGTTTCACAAACCAGCATTCAGCATCTCGAAATTTTTATTCGAGCAAGGCGAATTACCAGAACCGTTGTTTGATGCTTGCCCCGGAACAAAAACCGAATGGGCTTTTGATTATACCGGAAAAATTTACTCATGCACTGCTACCGTTGGAAAAGAAGGCGAAGAATTGGGAATTTTTCACCCCGAGGTTCAGCTTAATTCCGATGTTGTTGAACAGTGGGAAGAACGCGATGTACTCTCCATTGAAAAGTGCAAAACCTGTGCGCTTCAATTGGCTTGTGGTGGAGGCTGTGCCTCGGTAGCTAAAAATATCAGTGGCAGCATCTGCTCACCCGATTGCCGACCCGTTGACCAACTCATGAGCTTAGGAATTGCCCATTACTTTAAAGAAATATAGATGCAAGACTATGAGACACAATTAGCAAGACTATGAAAAAAGGTAGACTAAATAAAGGCACAAGTAGCAGGACACAAAACAATCTCGTGCCTTTTAACTCACATCTTGATACTCATATTTAAATACTAAAATCATGAAAGAAATTAACTCGGCCGAATTCGACCAATTGATAAAAACAAACTCAAAAGTAGTGGTTGACTTCTATTCAACCGAGTGTCCACCATGCGAAGCATTGGCGTCAAAATTCGATAACCTAGCAAGCTTGTTCGACCAGGAGGCACTATTTGTAAAAGTGTATCGTCAGCAAAATCGCGATTTAGCAGAAAAACTAGGCGTAACCTCATCACCAACGGTGCTATTTTACGAAGATGGCAAAGAAGTTGGTATTCGTTTAAGTGGAGGTATCAAGCGATCGGAACTCATGGAAAACATGAAAGTTCTAATTGGCAAGAAACAAGTGAAAGCTATCAGTGATAAAATTAAACCTCAAATAACCGATTTTGATGTAGCCATTTTAGGTGGCGGACCGGGCGGATTAACGGCAGGTTTGTACTTGTGTCAGGCTCGCGTTAAAACAGTGGTAATCGATATTGCGTTACCGGGCGGACATGTTTCTACCACGCATCAGGTGTCGAACTATCCAGGTTTTATTGATCCTCAACCGGGTTACATGCTTTCGCACAACATGAGCGAGCAAACCAAAAATTGCGGCACAACCTATAAAGTAGCGGTCGACGTAACACATATCGACCTGAAAAACAAAGAAATTATCATCGACGAAAATGAAACCATCAGAGCCAAGAAGATAATAATTGCGACGGGTACCGCTTACAATTTATTAGGTGTTCCCGGCGAAAAGGAGCTGAAAGGCAATGGCATTTCGTATTGTGCCACTTGCGATGCAAAGTATTTTGTTGATAAAGAGGCGATTGTTATAGGAGGCGGAAATTCCGCTATCGAAGAAGCTGAGTTCATTGCTAAATTCGCCTCAAAAGTAACCATCGTGCATCAGTTCGATAAGCTTCAGGCCAACAAACAAGCGCAGGAAAAAGCATATGCCAACCCCAAAATCAATTTTTTGCTATCACACGAACCACGAAAATTCACCAAACAAGGATATAAACTATTGGTTGAGGTAGAAGATCTTAAAACAAAAACTATTAAGACTTTAGAGTCGGATGGTGCATTTATTTTCATTGGCATGAAACCACGCTTAGATCTGTTTGGCGATACGTTGGAACTCGATCAATGGGGTTACATTAAAACCAACGAGGATAAGCAAACCAACC
Organism: Bacteroidales bacterium; assembly: GCA_038212305.1. Classification (GTDB taxonomy): domain Bacteria; phylum Bacteroidota; class Bacteroidia; order Bacteroidales; family Marinilabiliaceae; genus JBBQUP01. Next base: position 8,899 of record JBBQUP010000065.1, on the reverse strand, counting down.
TACCCGATGTTTATGCCGTAGGTGATGTGACCAGCAAAAAATACCGTCAGATAACCACCGCCATTGCCGATGGAACCATTGCAGCCATTTCAATTACAAGAGAGATGGAAGGATAGGCGAGAAGGGAAGATAAATAGATGATTTGCAGCAATTGTTATGCTGTGATAAGTATTGTTAAAATCAAATTCGTCTTTTCAATAAAACTATCTATTTATTGAAAAGGTTTATGTTACTACACCCTAACCTCTGAATGGGAAACTGTAGCTCGGCAGCGGGCTTGTGCATAAGAAATGAAGCGTTAATCCATCAAACAACGAACAGAAAAACCAGCTCTTTTATAAGGGTTGTTTCTGTAAGCATTGCTCCCATCGTAATACAAAAACTGAGCCCATGCATTTGCCGATGTATTCTCGGTTGTACTCCACAAGTATGCATCATAATAAATTAAATAGAATGCTCCATTTATAAGTCGCGACCCACCGGGTAAGGCTGTAAAGCCAGTTTCATTGGTAGCTCCTGTATTGGGGCTTTTCCAATGAGAATTGCCAGCTTCTTTTATTTTTCCACCGGTCACAGTTTGACCACCTAAATAGGTTCTTAACGTTTCCCATTCTGCATCGCTGGGTACATGCCAACCAATTGGTGCTAATTTTCGGCTATCGGTTGCTGCATACCAATTGTATAGTTTCCCATAAGTTATCGAATTGTTTGCATCATTATTATAATCACAATATGCGCCTGTTGTTAAAGCGCCCCATTGCGTGTTATCCGATACATTTGCTACTGGATCACCATTACGGTATTTGGTTGTCTTAAGGTTTTCAACCATCCAAACCTGAGTTCCGATAGTGACGGTGTGATAAACGTTTCCATTAACATCTGTTACAGTAGTTGGTGTTGTAGGTGTTGGATTTCCATCATCTTTTTTACAGCTATATGTAAGCATTAACAAAAATCCCAAAACGATTAATTGGCCAATCCAGATATTATTTTTCATTGTTTGTCGGTTTTAATGTTAAAATGCAATTTTTAATCCTTAACTGTCAAGTTTTATAACATTGTTGATGTAGGTTGACTGTATTTTGTTTTAAATTTCTTAGTACATGACAATAATTATATAAATCATTGATTGTTAATTAAATACACGCCTTTTTGTTGATAAAAAGACGTGTATTTTCTTGCATTAGTCATTGATGTTCAATTAGTTAGCATCGTTTACCAAACGATATAAACTATGGATACCAAGATTGATAACAAAATTAACAAATTAATTCTTTCTTTTAAAGAACGAACTCAATCGAATCTTGCACGAGTTAAATTTCTTGTCGCTTTTATTACTACAGTTTGTTTAATTCGTAACCCATGCATACAGCCTTGAATTATCGTCAAATTGTCAAACTTGGCAACCAGTGGGTTTAACATTGAAGACACCCATCTGATAGACTTAGACCGGATATCAAATTACTATGCCTGTTATGTATAGCCTTTGTGTAGGCATACCTGACTGGAATTTATAGACATCAAAATAAAAAGGCTATTGAAATAAAAAAACATGGTCGAAAAAGCAAAGAAACCCCAAAAGTTAAAATAACTTTTGGGGTTTAACTCAATGAAAAAACAGCTTTTTTTTACTGTTTAAATTTGATTACTGTTTTAAAACCTTGATAAAATAAACATTTCCCTCCGATTTAATTTTCAAGATATATACACCGGCAAGATAATTTCTCAAATCAATGTTACAAGTTAATTCATTCTGAACAAGATTTGGTTCAAACATCTTACCTGATATACTTGCCACCGAAACATAGTCTATAATTTTATTTGATTTGATATTTATTAATCCAGATGTAGGATTAGGGAATGCTTCAATAACAACATCTTTTACGGTGTTTACTGAAGTTGGAATAGAAAATACGGCTTCAACAGTGTAGGCTTTGTCTATGTACAAATTAATATTGCTATTGTAGTTATCAACACCATTCACAACCCATTTTACAAAACTATAACCACCAGCAGGTGTAGCACTTAATGAAACCGTTGAGCCTTGGTTATATACCTGTGATCCAACCGCTGGGCTTGTGGTACCGTTTCCTGTTTTACTCACATTAACAGCATACTGCATTGCAACAATACTGGCTGTTGTGGTAGGAGCTCCCGTCAAGGTTAAAGTGTAGTTATCTTTATCAGCTCCTGCTAGTATTGAATTAGTAATGCTTACAGGTTTACTGTTGCCAATAGTAGCATTGTTAAATTGTGCTGTAACATTAGTTAGATTAACTGCATCAACTCCTTCAACCCCTGTTAAGGTAAGGTTGTTTTGATTTATAACAGCAGCGTTAGTGCCATTAAAAGTTTTGTCATCAGCTGTAAATGTACCTGAAATTGATAACTGTTTGGCAGTAATGGTTGCTGTTAATAATGGTTGTGTTACAGTATAATTAGTAGCAGCAGCACCTGTTAAGGTTAATGCGGCTGTTACTGGTTTTCCGGTGCCTACGGTTTTATTAGCAAATGTTCCGGTGCTGGTATTAATTGATACTACATCGCCAGTTTCAATGCCCGACAAGCTTGCTCCAGTTATGGTTGCTGCTGTTGTACTATTATATACTTTATTGCTTGCACTTGCACCACTTACGGTTAAAGCTTTGGCAGTAATGTTTGCTGTTAATCCTGTAGGTTGTGTTAAACTGTAATTCCCCGCATCTACACCTGTTAATGTTAATGAGGCTGTTACTGGTTTTACGGTGCCTACGGTTTTATTAGCAAATGTTCCGGTGCTGGTAGTTGATACTACATCGCCTGTTTCAACTCCTAATAAGCTAGCTCCTGTTATGGTTGCTGCTGTTGTACCATTATAAACTTTATTGCTTGCACTTGCACCGCTTACGGTCAAAGGTTTGGCAGTAATGTTTGCTGTTAATGCTTCTGGTTGTACTATATAATAATTAGTAGCAGCAGCACCTGTTAATGCTAATGCGGCTGTTACTGATTTTCCGGGGCCTACTCTTTTATCGGCAAATGTTCCTACACTAGCACCAATTGATACATCATCTACCATAACTATACCATGTAAAATTGCGCCTGAAATAGTTGCATCAGTTGTACCATTATATACCTTATTAGCAACAACTGCTGCCGAAACGTATAGTGGTTTTTTAGTAATATTGGCTGTGGTTTCGGGTGCACCAGTAGCAGAAACAGTATATTTACCAGCATCAGCACCAGTTAATGATGGTGAAAGTATATAAACCCGTTTATTATCTCCTGCATTTCCGTCTTCAAAGCCCACTGGTGCAGATATAAATACGTTAGTGTAAGGAGCTAAAATTCCAGAAAGAGTAAGGTTGTTCACATTTATAGTTGCTGCTGTACTAGTTATGCCGTTGTATGCTTTATTATTAGCTGTAAAATCACCTGTTATATAAAGTGTTTTTTGGCCTGAAATAAAACTCATCGATGCGCCATAAAAAGTACCTAGGCTATTGGTAATATAAGACCTTACATAATAAATAGTGACTGGTATTAAATCAGTAATAGCCGATGTAAAACCTCCTACATCTGGTTTACTACCTAACTCTGTTTTAAAATTTGCAATGGTAGGGTCAGTTGTTGTTGCCCAGCAGTGTCCATGTTGGGTATTTACCGGTGAGCCTACCTGAAGTATTGTTCCATTAGCAGTAGCAGTTATCCCCACTATGCTTGTCACAGTTTGAGTTGTTACAGAAGGAACATCAAACGAGGTAAAGCCTTGATAACTAAGAAATGGGTATCCATTATTAACGGCTGAATTGATTCCCCAAGTTTTGTTTTTACCTATATCCCATGTAGCACCAGAATATGTGGAAAAGCTTTTCATTTCTGCGGTAGTTTTTCCTGTGCCCGCGGAGGTGGGTGTTAGTACACCCGAGGTCTCGGTGTCCCAAAAGTTTTTGCTACCTGAACTACTGAAATCTCCAACTAAACCACCTTTGGGAGTAGCTCCTGTTACTAACCCTTTGGAATAACATCTTGTAAAACTTTTGGAGGAATACACTCTGCCAACTAAACCGCCCACATAACCATTTGTAGCTTTAGTTGCGGTTACTGATCCTTGAGCATAACTGTCCTGTAAATCTATGTTGATTCCTGAAACAGCCCCAACTAAACCGCCAACAATATCTTCTCCTGTAACAGTACAACTAGAAAAGCATTTTTGAAAAAAGTACCCTGTGATTATATAACCCACGAGTCCTCCTGTTTTTTGTTTTCCTGTTACTGTACCTGTAGATGAACATCTCAAAATATCTGATGTTTGCATTGATGCAACTAAAGCACCTGTTGTAGAGCCCCCATTAATATTTGCATTAACCAAATGGATATTTTCTATAATTGATCCTTGCATAAGCCCAAAAAGTCCTTGAAAATCTGACCCCGGTCTGTTAATATAAAGATTGGTAATATAATAGTCTGCTCCATTGTAACACCCAGTGAAGTAGTCGGGAGAATTACCCAAAGGCATCCACCCTGTTCCTGCATTCCATGCACTGGTTGCTGATGCATCAATATTTGCCGTTTGAATGTAGTGCTTATTCCAATTTGTGGTATTAGCGGATATCCAATAAAGGTTAGCTAAACTCGCTATTTCATATGGGCTAACATAAGTACCAGCGCCTGCTGCAGGTGGAGTGGCTGTTTGGGCTTTTAAGCTCGCCAACGAAAACACTCCTGTAAATAAAATTAACAAGGATAGTTTTAACAATTGAGTATAAATTTTCTTCATATTAAATTGATTTTATTATTTATAATTAGATTACTTGAAAGTTTATTACGGCAAAAGTTGAAAATAGTTTCGTAAAATTAATACAGTTATACAGCAATTCGATAAATATTTCAATTAACATGGCTATACAGTTTCTCGTTTTGAATTGAATAAAGTCTCCATTGCCTCTGGCGTGTGGAACCTAAATATTTGACGACTTAAATTTTTGCTATCTCTTGCATCCACACATTAAATTATTTCACCGTTTGAAGAATACAAAAACGGAACATGGAATTGATTCCATTCTCCAATTGTTTTGTTTGACCTCTTGAATATCTTTTAGCTTGCTCTAAAACATTTTGTGCCCCAACTTCAAGTTTCTTAGCTTCAATAACAACTCCAAGCAGGTTTCCATTTACTATTAAAGCATAGTCGGCAGGTCCGTTATTAGTCTGTAATTCTTCAATAGCATGATTTGTTAAACCTGTCAAGTCCATACCCTCAGAATAAGGCACAATAAGCCAACCAGTGGCCTTTAACTGTTGGTCTATTATTTTTTTGTTATTTTCGCTGATTCGTATGTCATCATCTTTAAAAGCTCAAATGTAACAATTTAGCACGGGTGCGTAGGCGAAATTGCAGCTCTTTTGTAAACTTAAGTTTGTGAACCAGCTCGTGGGGTTTGCAAATGTGCTGTTTGCGTGTTGGAGCTTGTTTTTTTCTTTTGCGGAGGAAGAAAAAACAAAATAAATTCCGTCAAGATATCACCGAATTATCCTCAGAGAGCTTATCTAAATTTTCTTGACTTTTTAGTAAATGAAACAGAGTTTCAATGAGTGAATTTTGCTCTGATACACTTGCATGCAACGGTCAAGTATAAGCGTAGTGCGGATTTCAAGGCGTATAACTGTCCGCCACCACCAAAGTTTATTAAATACAAAAACCTTGATTTTACCACTTCACCCGCTATTGCTCTTATACAATGTTATGCCTTCGTTGTTCTTTTCTGTCGTCCGTTGGTCTGTTTGTAGTACGGTTGGACAGAAACACTCTTTGCCAAGTTTTGGCTTGCGTGTCGGCTGGTGCGACTTGGCAATGTGTGTGGCTGTGGAGCCAAGGCATCAGTCTATTTTTAGGTTCTCTATTAAAGTTTCTGGTTGCTGTGTTCCAATAAATATTTCCTTCCCATTTTTCAATAAAATCTCAACTCCGTTGTATCCTTTAACAGTGTGTGATTTATATTTTCCGCTCCATGAAATTCACATTCCCCAACCATGAAATGACCTGTCTATGTTGTATTCTTTAATTTTAGCATCAACTATTTCGTTAAGCTTGATTTTCTTGTAATCACAATGAAAAGGGAACATTTTATACATTAGATATTCTTTATGAATTTTAATGGAAAGTTTAAAAAAGAAGAGTAACAGGGTAATAGTCAAAGGAAGAATGAACAGAATTAGAATATCATAAATCGGTTGTTCTGTCGAAATACCATAATTATAAATGTGCCAAATGGATACAGTCCAAATACCCGATACCAAAATCCATGGTAACAGTCTGCGTTGATATTGATGCTCTTCAAATAAATTATTCATTGTCTTTTTTCTTAAAAAATGAACCTATGCCCTTACCAATTTTCTGCACTGCTTCAATTCCCTTGTTTAGCTGTTCTGTGGAAATATCATCATATTGTTCGCTGCTTAAATCGTCAGTGTCTCGTTGAGGATAGATGACGAATCTGCTATTAGCTGTAAAGTGTTTTTCTAATTTAGTCGGAAGATTTTCCAATATACCTATATACGAAGTAGAACCTTTTCGGGCAGAAACTAATACAAACAAATCATCTGCATGAATATGTCTTGAAAGCACGAGAAAATCATCCCAATCAGTGAATGGGCTAACAGTAATTGATGCCGTAAGTTTGGCTTTTTTGAAAACTTTTTGAACTGATTTTTCGGTCGATTCGTTACAATAAAGTACAATCGGAATACTTAATTCCTGAGCAAGTTTTGCAATTTTATTTAACCATAAATCAAAGCCATTCTCGTGTTCGGTCAACGGTGGTGAGACAATAACGATCCTTTTGTGTAAAACCAATGGTTTTTCTAAATGACAAATGAAAGTGGTCTTATCTGTGTTGCTCAAAATACTGTCCACCTTTTCGCCAATTAATTTATCAAAGAAACCTGAACGTTGTGGCCATCCAAGAACAATGATATCAGCCATAATTTCTCTTGAAATTCGAGCGATTCCACTTGCTGGATTATGGTCAATTGTTGTAATGACATTTACATTAGTTTCTGAGGCAGAACCTTGGTTTACAAATTCTTCCAATTTGTTTCTTGCTTTCAGTATATTAATTTCGGCTTCCTTATCGTTAGATACCACTGAAAGCACAGAAACAGGATTGGCAGATCTCTTATCTTTTATCAAAATTGCAAACTCAAGAAGCTTTTCTATGTTTGAAACATTTGCAATGGGCAAAAGAATGTGTTCACTGTGAACACCATTCGATTTCACAAGACCTTCTGTATCATCTTCCGATTCAATTACAATTTTTTTAGCAGCTTTTTCCGTAGCAAATGAGGCGACTATGCAGGTTATTAGAATAAGGATGATAGTTCCGTTTAGAATATTTTCGTCCAATATCTCCGCTTTATAACCGACTAAGATGACTGCAAGCGTTGCAGCAGCATGAGCACTACTCAAACCGAAAATCAGTTGCCTTTGTGCTTTAGAATATTTGAATATGAGTTGTGTCAACAAGGCGGCAAACCATTTCCCAAACAAAGCAACAACTGAAAGCGTTCCTGCTACAATCAGAGCCGTTGGTCCACTTAAAATTACGCTTACATCAACCAACATTCCAACGCTAATGAGGAAAAATGGAATGAATAAGGAATTCCCTATAAACTCTATTCGGTTCATAAGGGCTGACGAATGTGGAATGAGTTTATTTAAAGCCAATCCTGCAACGAAAGCTCCAATGATAGGTTCGACACCCGCAACTTCAGCCAAGAATGCAGCTAAAAAAACCATGGAAAGAACAAAAATGTAATGAGAGTGTTTTTCACTTTCAAGTTTGCGAAAAAACCATTTGGCTATTCTTGGAATAACTAGGAACATAATGGCTGAAAAAATAGCCAATGAAACACCCAGTCGTATATAAAATTCCGAGTTTAAATTCCCTTGGCTATTTCCCATGATTACAGCCAAAATGATAAGCACTGCTGTATCTGTTAAAATTGTTCCACCTACGGTTATGGCTACTGCCTGATTTTTGGAAACGCCTAATTTGCTCACAATCGGGTAGGCGACAAGCGTATGAGTCGCAAACATACTGGCGGTTAGAAAACTTGCGTTGAAGTCATAACCAAGTAGGTAATAGCAAACTGGAAACCCTATGCTTAAAGGAAATATGAATGTAAAAAGCCCAAACAACAAGCTTTTGTTTTTGTTCGATTTGAATTCATTCATGTCAAGTTCAAGTCCCGCAATGAACATGATATAAAGCAGTCCGATAGTAGAAAAGAGGTCAATAGCCGAATTTTTTTCAAGTATGTTGAACCCATGCGGCCCGACAACCACACCTGCTATAATTAATCCAATGATTCCGGGGATATTTAGTTTTCTTAGCAGAATGGGAGCTAAGAGAATAATAAATAAGATCAATGAAAATATCAACACCGGATTGCCCAATGGTAATTCAAATTCGTGGATTAAGTATTTAAAAAAATCTGTCATTTATAGTACTTTTATTTTTTTATTTTTCTGTCCTAAATTACTCAATTATTTCTGTGCGTTGGCAAAAATTCAAGCTCTTTTGGTTTTTCGTTTTGACATTGCGTATCGGCAAAAAACCAAATGTGCTTGAATGTGCGGTCGGCTTTTTACAATGAGGCCTAACGTTTTGCAGCTACCCGAAGGGCGGGCCTTTTACCACAAAACGTGATTTGAAAAACTAAACTTTTTTCAGCCACAAAACTGTCTTTGGAACACGAAACCCCGCCTTTTGGGTAAGTGCTGTTATGCCTTCGTTGTTCTTTTCGGTCGTCTGGTTGTCTGTCCCCGTGCGTTGGGGCAGGCATACTCTTTTGCAAGCTTTGGACTGTGCGTTGGCTTGTGCGGCTTGCAAATGTGTATGACTGTGAAGCGTTGGCT
>JBBQUP010000064.1:0-20509 GCA_038212305.1 Bacteroidales bacterium | reverse complement strand
CTGACAACGGTTTTTTTATGATTTTTCCAGTAAAAATTAAGAACGTTTCTCTTTGATACGAGCTTTTTTACCAGTTAAGTCGCGTAAGTAGTAAATACGTGAACGACGAACTTTACCTTGACGATTCAACTCGATTTTATCGATAAAAGGCGAGTTAAAAGGGAAGATACGCTCAACACCAACGTTACCGCTCATTTTGCGAACAGTAAAGCGTTTGTTATCGCATTCGCCTTTGATGTGAATTACCACACCTTTAAACAACTGAATACGCTCTTTATTTCCTTCAATAATTTTGTAGTGAACAGAAATTGTGTCACCAGATGAAAATTTAGGGATTTCAACTCCTGTTTTGAAGGAATCCTTAGCAATTTTTAACAAATCCATTTTGCTGTGATTAAGTCATTTAACGTAATAGCGCAATATTACTAACACCCTCGTTCAATAAGAGATTACGCTAACAGGGCGCAAATATATTACTTTAAATTAGTATTATCAAGTTCTTTTTTACTCGATTTAACTATTTATTCGAACCTATTTTATTTGGCATGCTCCTCTTTCACTTTTAGTTTGTCGCCAGTATCTTTAACCACTTCACGATAATACTCCTGCGAATATCCTGGGAACTTAGCATGCACAGGTCTTCCGGATGGACTCCGTAAAAATACACCATCCTTTTCTTCGTGCAAATTTCCATCAAGATACTTCACAAATAAAAACTGTCCTAGCTCTCTCCAACGATTAACAGCTATTTCGGCTTGAGCAACACTAAACTCAGTTAAAAACTGACGAGCTAACTCAGGACTTCTGTCGTACAACGACTTAGCTGCCTGATCAATTGCTGGTGTGTATACAAAATACTTATCTTCCAACTCTTTTTGAGCTTTACGAATATCCGGAATCATTTGCGAGTAGCGGTTGTATGATTGATTTGCCACCCAGTTAAATACCCAAAAGGCAGCATCCCAAGTAAATGTGGTTAAATCGCCATTTCCTACTGCAAAACTCGGCGGAACAGAGAGCGATCCACAGTAAATTGGAATATAAACCGAAGCATTGGCATCATCAATACCAAACCAAAAAATTCCTCCAATTGGATTAGGCAACCAATTGCGCATTTGAGCAATAAATGAAAAACCAGTCTGTTGAGTAGCAATCGCACGCTCGTTAAAATACGTTTGGTCATCAACCTTCCATGTTAATGGTCGAAAACGGTAAGGAGCTTTAAATGGACCAGCACCCGCATCTACAGTCATATCCAAATCAGTACCTTCGTAATGATCGCGCATAATAGCAATAACATCTGCTACTGATACTTTCTTTGAAGGAGTAATAAACAAAGGCATGCGTTCCGTAGATTCGCCTTTTGCAAAATCTTTGTATTTATCCATTGCTGGATTCATTCGTCTAAAAGCACTCCAAACCCTTGCTTCGCAAAAACGCATCGCTTCGAAATTGAGAGGAGCATAAGCATCAGCGAAACTAAATTCTTTGTTTTTACCATTGAAATAACCTTTTTCGCGTGCAAAAGAAACCACATCTTTCGAAAAAAGACAGTTGTCTGGATCGTCAAAAGGAAATGTTGTAATGCGCGATTGATTAGCATGCGCAGATACACTGCCATCGGGAATGCGTACGGCGACCCACACAGCACCATTATTTTTTGGCCCCTTGCCAATCATTTCAAGTATCCACACTTCGTCCTTGTCGCCAATGGAAAAGGATTCACCAGTGCTATAGTAACCATATTCTTCAACCAATGAAGTCATAACCTTAATGGCTTCGCGAGCAGTTTTACTTCTTTGTAAAGCAGTATATATTAGCGTTCCATAATCAACAATAGCTGTTGTATCCTGCAATTCAGATCGTCCGGTAAAAGTGGTCTCTCCTATCGTAACCTGAAACTCATTCATATTACCTATTACCGAGTAGGTTTGTTTAGCTTGTTTTATTTGTCCTAAATAAATACTTGTATCCCATTCATACACATCAAGCATAGTCCCTTCGGGATATGTTTTAGCAGGCCAATGATATAATTCACCATATAAATCGTGACTATCAGCAGAATATGAAATCATGGTTGAACCATCAACTGATGCATTTTTTGCAACCAGAATATTGGTACAAGCATGAGATGGATTGCTCGAACCCAAAAATGCAATAGTTAATACTGCAATTGATATTAGATGTTTTTTCTTCATAATTAATTCTTTTTTTTATGCATCAACTTACAAAAGTAACGAAATACTGGAATTGAATAATGAGAAATGTTTGATTTTGAGAAATATTGAAGAAATTCTTATGTTTTTAGTTTCCATCAAGCGTCTGTTTAAATTTCATTCTAAATATATTTTAGAGGTCAAGAATTGAAGATTTTAGACAGATAGAGTAGACAATTGAGATAAAAAAGAGTGGTTTTTATTTTTATTTTTTTTAAATTTCTTCTCTATCCATCTAATTTTCTAAAATTCTTCCTCTCTTAAAAATCACTTAATGGATTTTCAAACAGTTGATAATTCATTTTTTTAATAAAATCAACTTTTTTTTGATGATTTTAGGATGCTCAAGTAAAAAAAAACCTAATGTTCAAATGTTTATAATAATTACTTCAAACCAATATTCTTATTTCTAAGATTTTTTTGCGAGTTTTGGATTGTGATAATTGAATAAGACTAAAAAAATTGCTAAAAACTTTTTAAAAGTATTATTCACTGTTATATTTGTTAATTATTATATAACGATGAAGCATTATGGAGAGATTTGAATTTACCGAACATTCACATCGCAGATTTAATCCACTTACAGGAGAATGGGTGTTAGTTTCGCCCCACAGAACAAAACGTCCATGGCAAGGAAAGCTTGAAAAAATAAATCAGGAGAAACAACTTGAGCACGATACAACCTGTTACTTATGCCCAGGAAACGAACGTGCAGGAGGAGTTAATAATCCGGACTACAAAAATGTTTTTGTTTTTCAAAACGATTTTAGTGCCTTAGTACCTGATGCGCCTGTTGGATCATATGAAAATGGCGAATTGTTTAAGGCAACCAGTGAAAGAGGATTTTGTAAGGTAATCTGTTTTTCACCTCGGCATGACTTAACCATTCCAGAGATGGAGGTTTCTGATATTCGAAAAGTTGTTGATGTATGGACTGAGGAATATAAAACCATTGGAGAATTAGATTACGTTAACCACGTTCAAATATTTGAAAACAAAGGAGATATTATGGGATGTAGTAATCCTCATCCACATGGACAAATATGGGCTCAAACCTCAGTTCCTGTTGAACCTACAAAAGAATCTGATCGTCAATTAACCTATTTCAACAAACATAATCGCACACTACTATCTGACTATGTTCGAGAAGAACTAGAAGCTAAAGAGCGAATTATTGCCGAAAACGAACATTTCATTTCAGTTGTCCCATTTTGGGCTACCTGGCCATATGAAACCATGTTAATAAGTAAACGAGCTGTTCAAAATTTGTTGCAATTATCCGAATCTGAGAAAGATGCTTTTGCAGATATATACAAACAAACCACTATTTTGTACGACAATTTGTTTGAAGTCTCATTTCCTTACTCGGCAGGTATCCATCAGGCTCCAACCGATGGATTAAATCATCCCGAATGGCATTTACACATGCACTTTTACCCACCACTGCTTCGCTCGGCAACGGTAAAGAAATTTATGGTTGGATATGAAATGATGGCTAATCCACAGCGAGATATAACTGCTGAACAAAGTGCAGAACGACTAAGAAACTTATCGAAAATACATTACAAAATCAAATAACTAAAAATCCAATCAAATGACAAAAATTAGTGCATTAATTAGTAAAATAAATGGTGGCGAAAATCAGATTTTCCATCAAATTTATGGCAAAGATTCAACCATTTTAAAGGAGCAAGCAAAACGTTACGCAGAAACAATGCAGAGTTTTGAATCAACATTTAAGAATGATGATGTTGATTTATTTAGTTCTCCGGGTCGTACCGAAATTGGAGGTAACCACACCGACCATCAGTGGGGACGCGTGTTAGCCGGTGCTGTTAACCTCGATAACATTGCTGTTGCTGCTAAAAATAACACCAATATCATCCGCATTAAATCAGCAGGTTATCCTGAGTTTCAGGTTGATCTTTCAGATTTAACCATTGATAAAGCTCAATTTTACACATCAGGTTCAATTGTTAAAGGAATTAACGCTCGCTTAAAAGAGCTTGGTTACAAAATTGGTGGATTCGATTGTTGTATTGATGGTCGTGTTCCTGCTGGGTCGGGTTTAAGTTCATCTGCTTCATTTGAAGTATTAATTGGTGCAATTATCAGCAACTTGTTTAACGATGGGAAATTAGGTGCTGTTGAAAATGCCATAGTGGGTCAGTGGGCTGAGAATAACTTTTTTGGCAAACCATGCGGCTTAATGGATCAAACAGCATGTTCAGTTGGAGGTTTAATCACAATTGATTTCGAAGATCCATCAAAACCTATCGTTAAAGCTTTAGATTTTGATTTTGTGTCAACTGGTTTTGCATTAGTTATTACCGATGTAGGTGGTGGACACGATGATCCAGCATCTCAACAAGAATATGCATCGTTACCAAGCGAGATGAGCTCTGTTGCAAAAGTACTTGGACACAATGTGTTACGAAAAGTTACCATGGAACAAATTGTTGAGAAAATGCCAGAGATACGCAAGAAAACAGGCGACCGAGCTGTACTTCGTGCTTATCACTTCCAAGGCGACAATCAACGTGTTGTTGATCAGGTGGCTGCATTGGAGAAAAACGATTTTCAATCATTTCTTAAAATGGTGGTAGAATCGGGTTATAGCTCATACATGTACAATCAGAATATTTTTGATGTGATTCATAAAGATGAGCAAGTTGTTTCAATTGGTCTAGCACTTAGTGAAATGATATTAAAAGGGAAAGGTGCATGGCGAGTTCATGGAGGAGGATTTGGTGGAACCATTCAGGCTTTTGTTCCAAAAGATCTTTTAGACAAATATGTTGAGACCTTAGAACATGTTTATGGAAAAGGAAAGTGTCATAAACTATTTATTCGAGCTATGGGTTCTGAAAAATTAGTTTTTTAATATATTTTTGAAGATATTTAACTTTTTATCAACGACGTACAATGACAAAAGCAACAGATCATTTTACACTAAAAAACAGCAATAAAATAGAAGTTACGTTTATTGCAAAAGGAGGCCAAATTACTGCTATTAAAGTACCTGATGCGAAAGGTAATATTGCAGATATTGTAATTGGGTATGATACTGTTGATCAAGCCTTAGCAGGTGATGGCTATTTTGGAGCATTGTGCGGAAGATATGCCAATCGACTTGTTAAAGGTAAATTTAGCATTGATGGAGTAAACTACCAATTAGATTGCAATAACGGCCCTAACCACATACATGGTGGTATTGATGGATTTAACAGTCGCACATGGGATGTAAAACCCATTTCGTTACCACAATTTGCACAAGCATACCAATTATCATTGGTAAGTGAAGATGGTGACCAAAAATACCCAGGCAGATTAGAGGTAAACGTTATTTATGGTTTGAGCGAAGCCAATGAACTGGTAATTGAATACAGTGCTGAGACATCTAAGCCGACCATTATTAACTTAACCAGTCATGCTTACTTTAACTTAAAAGGAGCAGGAACGGGAACCATCGAAAATCATGAATTGCAGTTGTTTGCTTCTAAATACACCCCTATTTCGGGCGAAATTGGAACGGTAACTGGAGTAATTGCCTCAGTTACTGGTACAGCAATGGATTTTACTGCAGCAAAAAAAATTGGGGAAGCTTGTCATTCAGCCGATGAACAAGTAAAACTGGTTGATGGGATCGATCACAATTTTGTGATTGATGGTTACGATGGGTTTGTAAAACCAGCAGCTATTTTGGTGGACACCGATTCAGGCCGACGCATGGAGGTTTATACTGATCAACCTGGCATTCAGATATACACAGGTAGCCATTTTGATGGTTCTGAAATAGGTAAATTAGGTGTTCCTATTACCAAATGGGCAGGAGTTGCTTTAGAAACTCAAATCTTTCCAGATTCACCCAATAAGGTAGACTTCCCAAATGCAGTATTAAGACCTGGTGAAAAGTATAAGCATACATGTATCTATCGTTTTGTAAAATAATTAATTGAACACTTTCTTACAAAAAAGGAAACAATAATAGCAATCCTAATAAATTAATCATTTTATACTTAAAATCAGAATGAACACAACACGCAAAGAAAACTATGTATTACCAATAGTAATGATGATTTCCCTATTTGCAATGATTTCGTTTGTAACTGGGTTGTCCAATCCTTTTGGAGTTATTGTAAAAAATCAATTCCATGCTTCCAATTTCATGTCTCAGTTAGGAACATTTGCCAACTTTATTGCTTATGCTTTTATGGGAATTCCTTCCGGTTTATTACTTAAACGAATCGGATACAAAAAAACAGCCTTACTTGCTATTGTAGTTGGATTTGCAGGCGTTGGGATAATGTATCTTTCTGGAATAGTACAAAGTTTTGAAGTTTATTTAGCGGGTGCATTTATCGGTGGATTTTCAATGTGTATGTTAAATACAGTTGTGAATCCTATGCTTAACACACTTGGTGGTGGCGGCAACAAAGGAAATCAGCTGATGCAATACGGAGGCTCTGTCAATTCATTATCAGCCACAATTGTTCCTGTATTACTTGGATATCTGATTGGAAACATTGCTGATGCAACAATAGCCAAAGCAAATCCTGCATTATTTATTGCATTGGGAATTTTTGCAGCAGCATTTTTTGTTCTATTATTTGTACGCATACCTGAACCTCACATTGAAGTAACTAAAGTAGCTAAAGTAAAGGATACTCACTCAGCATTATCTTTCCGTCATTTTATACTTGGTGCAATTGCCATTTTTATCTATGTAGGAGTCGAAGTTGGAATCCCGAATTTTATAAATTTATTCCTTACATCAACCGATAAAGGGGCATTAGGTATGGACACAACAATAGCCGGTGCTGTGGTTGGAACTTATTGGTTTTTAATGATGATCGGTCGTATTTTCGGTGGAATTCTGGGTGGAAAAGTTGCTCCAAAAACTATGCTATCAGTAGTGTCTGGTTTTGGAGCTATATTGGTTGCAACTGCTATTTTCCTTCCTACAACCGCAATGATTAATATGCCTGTGTTTAAATCTGACATTTCATTTGGTTTGATTGAAGTTCCTTTAAGTGTTTTCTTATTTGTTTTGGTTGGGTTGTGTACTTCAGTCATGTGGGGTGGAATATTTAATCTGGCAGTCGAAGGATTAGGAAAAAAATATACCGCAATGGGATCCGGAATCTTTATGGTAATGGTTTGTGGCGGTGGAATTCTCCCATTAATACAGGGGCAGTTTGCTGATATGTTCAATTACATTTCAAGTTACTGGGTCGTATTTTTTGGATTAATTTATATGTTATATTACGCATTAATTGGTTCTAAAAATGTAAATACAGACATTCCTGTTGAAGCATAGTTTAAATTAATAAGATATACTAAAAGAGGATGTTCAAATGCATCCTCTTTTTTTATGCTCAACCGCCAATTTGACTAAATCGACCCGATTCGTTTTTAGAACCCGACTGCGGTTTAAACTGAATGGCTTGCATCAAAGCCTCTCTATTTCCCAGCTCACGAATGCTATATCCTTTCGAATTAAACAAACAGGGATTTACCATTCCATTTGATAACAATCGAATGCGATTGCACAATCTGCATTCGCCCGCTTCTCCCCCTTCGATTTTTGAAAAATGACCCGTTTTGAGATTCATTTGATGAATAAACCGAATAGTTAAACCTTTACCTTTTGCAAATTCGGCCACTTCTAGCGCATCCAATTCATCAGAATTGTTGAAAACTACGCAATTTATCTTAACCGGATTTAATCCTGCATTAACAGCTGATTCAATACCACTTAGCACTTTGAGAATATCACCACCCCGCGTAATTACACCATACTTCTCAGAATTGACTGTATCTAAACTGACGTTCACCCGATGTAAACCGGCTTTTGCCAAAGGAGCTGCAAATTCATCCAATAATATTCCGTTGGTTGTCATTGCCAAATCGGTAATGCCATCAATGTCAGCGAGCATGCGAACCAAATTAACAATTCCATTTCGCACTAAAGGCTCTCCTCCCGTTAAACGCACTTTGGTAATTCCATTGGACACGCCAAGCTTCACAAACTCTACGATTTCTTCGAACGACAATAAATCATCGTGAGGAAGTAATTGAACTCCCTCGGCCGGCATGCAATACTGACACCTCAAATTGCATCTATCAGTTACAGAAATCCGCAAATACGATATGTTTCGATTATAGGAGTCGTGCATAAACCATTTGATTTGATTCATATTTTGAGATACCCACTGGCCACTCTAAAAGCGCATTGGCTCGACTAAACGCTTGAATATTAGCCGATCCATGATAGGGCAATAACTCTAAAGCACCCTCATTAAATAGCGCAGGAACAAACTCTAACCGATCATCTTTTTTACGAACTAAACTGTGTGATAAAACTATTCGGTGACGCGGCAACTCCATGTTGCACCCCATCATTCTGCCAATTATAGCTCTTCCAATCAAATGAAACTGCACAAAACCCGAAACCGGATTACCCGGTAAACCAAGAATAATGCAACCATCTTTTTTCGCAAAGAGTGTGTGTTTTCCGGGTTTCATTTTCAAAATGGTAAACTTCGTTTTAAAACCAAGCTTATCAACCACTTGAGGAATAAAATCCAAATCGCCAACAGATACGCCTCCCGATAGGATAATAAGTTGGCATAAATGCGATAATTCATCGACTTTATGTTCTAAAGTCTCAAAATCATCGGGCAAAATGCCGACATTCATAACCTCCAAACCTAATTCCATGGCTTGAGCCGAAAGCTGATACCCGTTGGAATTGTAAATTTGTCCGGCATTAAGCGCTTTGCCCGGTTCAACCAACTCATCGCCAGTTGAAACCACTGCGATAACAGGCTTTTTAATCACTTCAACATCGGCCAATCCAAATCCGGCAAGCATTGCCACATGTTGACTTTTCAACAGCGTTCCTTTAGGTAAAAGAAGCTCTCCTATTTTTATATCTTCGCCCTGAAAACAGATATTGTGATTGGGTGAATGTTTAGTTACCTGAACCATTTCACCATCAATGGCAACATGTTCTTTCATCACCACATGGTCGGCTCCATTGGGAATTGGCGCACCAGTCATTATTTTAACGCATGTTCCAACGTTAACGATAAGGGCAGTCGTTTTTCCTGCCGGAACAAAATCGATCATTTTTAATGGATTATCCGCATCACTATATCGACAAGCATACCCATCCATAGCCGATTTATTAAACAAAGGAATATCGAATGGCGCATGAACAGGTTTTGCTAAAACACGATTTAAACATTGCGATAAAGGAACAACCTCACCTCCAAGCGCATTTACTTGACTGTATATCAACGACAAAGCCTCATCGAGCGTTATTTCACGGTTTGCCATATTTGATTTTTCAATGTAATTTGAGGTAACTCAATCGGGAGTTGACCATTTATTGTGTTCACTGTCATATAATTAAATTCCCATCGACATTTTTTAGATGGATTTTCATCCTGCACATAAATTGCCAACCCCGGTTGAATAAAATCACCAATTGAGGCTGATTCAATAATAACAGGCGAATGCTGATTAATGTTTTTCTCAAACCAATTCAAAAACTTAGTCATCGCCCCATCTCTCATCTGAACATAATAAACCAACGATGAACCCGCTGAATAATATCGTCCCGAATCTTTGTCGTTATCGCCGACTTCTCGCCCCACTAACCAATCTTCTTCCTGAATAAGAATCTCAAGAGGCGTTTGGAGTTGATGAAGATGTCCTGCAATTTTTATCGATGTCAACAGATGCAATTTATTTTCCTCAATAATTCGACAAGCCAATAATGTTTTCCCAACATTACGACCACTTCCCGATATGAGCAAAACATTTTTAAAGTTTAACATTTATATTGATAAAAATTTAAAAGAAGTCGACTATTAATCAAAATACCTGTTCCCAATGAAAGAACAGGTAAGTTGATAATTTGTTTTGAACATGGTTTAGCAACCTCCGGCAGCTCGTTTTTTCTTAGGTTTTTTCACAATATCGGGCATGGCCGATGCAGGTGCTTCAACAGGTTTTTGCTCTAAACTAGAACCACCCAATGCTTGCGAGGCTCCCATACGAAAATTGTATTTTGCAATTTCATCTTTAGCACTGGTAGATGCTGGCGCAGATGGGTTCATAATGGTTTCGGCGTAATAATTTAAGCCACCTTCCATCACGTAGTTATTCAAATACCCCAACTGGCGACAAATCATCCAAGCTTCATTGGCATTTAACGTGCCATTGGAATAAAAAACATTCATTTTTCCATCCTGATTAAGATAATCGGCACTTTCATCGGCTAATATTTCCGAAAGAGGGACGTTTATAGCTCCTGGCAAGTGAAATTTATCAAATTCATCACTCGTGCGCACATCAATCAACTGTAAAGTCAAATCTTTTTGAACCAACATATCCGCCACCATGTCGGTGCTAACAAATTGATTGCCTGCCCTAACCTCTTCGAGAAGCTGCTTGGCTGTTAGTTTATAGGGTTTGGTTGTATTCTCGGGAACTGCTGCAATAATCAGCCCCAAAGGAATTATAATCGCTGCTAATAGGTTTCGTGTTTTCATTGGAATGTGTTTTTATGTTTTAGTATCGAGATATGAGTATCAAGACTAAGATAGGGTTATACTGTCTTTCATCTTGTGTCTCATATCTTGTGTCTCATATCTATTAATCTTGGTGTCTCATCTTTAATATTCTTCCCTCGGGAATTTCTTTTCAGACCATTCACCTACCCAAAACATGGCCAAGGCAACAACAATCAAGATGATAGCAAACACACCTCGCGACAGCCCAAAAAAGGAATACATTGTAGGCGCACCCATGTCGTTTGCCATGTAAATATTTTCCCAAAGCGGATAAGCCTCGGTAAATATCATTACGCCAATAAACAAACCGCCAATAAAGGCCAGCGCATCTAATTTGCCTATTGAGAGGGCGCAAAAAGCAGTTCCTGGACAAAATCCACCTAAAATAAAACCGCCCCCCATAATAGCTCCACCAACAATGGCGGATGTTAAGAACGTTGGATTAATGTAAATCAATCCTAAATCCATCCAACCAAATAAACTAAAAAAGAGTAATCCCAACATGGCTGTAATGGCTGCTGTAAAAAACACCTTTAACACAGTGGTATCGTACCCATAAAACATTCCCGCTAGTTTACGAGATGATGAAAAACCGCTGCTCTCCAATACATAGCCAAAGCCAATACCAATTAGAAAGGCAAAAAATAGGTTGGTTGATGGAGATATCGTTTCAAATACAATTAATGGTCCCATAAGTCAATTTTTAAATCCAAAGTTTACGAACAAAATAAGCCAATGCGAAGGCTGTTCCAAAGATGAAAGCCATGGTGATAAAACCACCCAAACTCATAACCGCCATACCTGATAATGCTGAACCACTGGTACATCCGCGGCCAAGTTGCGATCCAAACCCAAACAGAATCCCTCCCAAAACAGCGAAAACAATTCGTCTTTTTGTGGTAATTTTAGGGTTGTGCTCCACCTTCAATTTAAGTCGGCCAGCCAAAGCACCAGAGATAAAAGCCCCCACTAGGACTCCAATCATTTGCAAAACCAGCCAGTTGCTAAAAACACCACCTTCATGAGCTTGATGATAGCTTTGATGAAAAGCTGAGTTTTCGATGTAAGATGCAGGCGCAACGGCTTCAACAACAACCATAGAGACACTTTTTACAGCACCACTGGCACCTAAACCTCGTCCGGCAGTAAAGTTTGCAGCCAGTAAAACCAGCCCTAGCAATACGCCACCTAGATAGGGATTTAAATATTTTTTACTTTTCTCGCTTGTCATAGAGATATATTTAATTTGTTATTCTTATTTGTCTATAATTTGGTTTACAGTTTAACCACCCAATACAATCGTGCTAGATCTGAGGTGTTAGTACAACCAACGGCTCAATTGTCCTGCATGAACCATGATAAACCGAAAAATTAATCCACCCATTAACACCAATGCCGGTGCTATATAATAAGGAACCTTGATTTTTCGCAATTCCATCACTTCTATTGTAGCAGGAATCACTAATCCCAAACCAACCACAAACACCCAGAATGGAGCTGTAAAATCACCGCCTAAAAACATATTAGCTGCATCGATTTGCACCTGCGTACTGGCTCTAAAGCCCATAAACATATGTACAATTAAAAACAGTTCGATGGCAATCAGCATCAAATCGATTTTTGCAAAGGTGTGCCGCTCATGCTCTGATTTAGAGAGCAAAACAATGGTAGCAGCACCTGTTGAAAGTCCTGAAGTCAAGAACAAAGGTCCCAGAATTGAAGTATTCCACAATGGACGAGCATTAAATGCAGAGAGTAAAATACCGGTGTAAATACCTAGTATAATGGATAATATCACCATGCTCCAAGCCAAAACAATTTTATTTTCGTTGAAAAAAGTGATGCCATTTTTCGCCCAAGTATATTTCCAATCCCATCGAGGAAAAACCGATTCGATATGCAATGCTGCCCAAATTAAGGAGACTGGAGTGATGAGCATCAATGTCCAAGCGCCCCAGCTCATGGGAGATTCAAGCTTAATAGTAGTATATAGTCTCCAAAAATATAGCTTGTGCTTTAAATCGAGAAACAGGAATAAGAGTCCAACAGCCAACAATATTGGCACCAACATAGGAGCCAATTTCACTGCTGTTGAGTAGGTATCCTCTTTTTTGTAAATGGTATATAACCCAGCAAAGAATAGTATTCCAGCAGCTAAACCACCTAGGAACAAGTAAGCAGGAATTTGCCATTCCCATATTTGAAGATGCGGATCGATCAAAGGATTTGCTCTTCCGCTAACTAATAATTCTTCTCTCATAAACAATTGTTTTTCAAACTATTAAATTAAGAAATAGAGATGAGGCTTAGTTCCTGCTTCGGGAATTAGCGTTTTATACTTCCGTTTTTTCAGAATTTTACTAACATCGGAATTGGGATTGTCCAAGTCGCCAAAATACATACATTTGGTTGGACAAACCGCAACGCAAGCAGGCTGATCGCCAGCTTTTACCCGATGCTCACAGAAAGTGCATTTATCGACATACCCTTTGGGGTGAGAATATCGTGCATCGTAGGGGCAAGATTGAATACAAGCCCCGCAACCAATGCATTTATCAGGAGCTACCAACACAATACCGCCTTCGGCATAGTGACTAGCACCAGTGGGACAACAACGCACACAAGGCGAATTGTCGCAGTGATTGCAACGTTCTGATCGAAATTCGAGTTCCAATTGAGGATAAGTGCCATCAGTAACCTCCACAACCCAATCGCGGCAATAACCTATGGGTACATTGTTTTCGGTTTGACAAGCAACCACACAATCGCTGCAACCCACGCATTTTTTTGTATCAACTGCCATTGCATATCTCATAATCAGGCCTCCGTTGTTGGTTTTGAAAATAAAAAGGTAACAAAGTTTCCGCGCATACCAGTACCTCCCATGATGGGATCCATGTGCACTTTGGTAATTAATTCGTTATCGCTCGCACCTCGTCCGTATGCGCGAGTTAGTTTCTTATCGGAATGACCAAAGCCATGAACCATATAAATCGAATCCCAACGAATACGCTCGGTTACTCGAACTTTTATTGGAAATGAAGAGACGACACCATCCTGATTTTGAAGATAAACCGGTTGATTATTTTTCAAACCCCATATTTTTGCAACCTTAGGATTCACCCAAACAAAATTCTCATCCATTAAATCGGTTAAATTGGGATTGTTAGATGTACGCGTGAAGGTATGCATGGGTGCACGTCCGTAGATTAATCGATAAAAACCTTGTGGAGGCTCTTCATGAGCTGTGTAAACAGGCAATGGATCAAAACCACTTTCAGCAAAGGCGGTGCTATACAATTCAATTTTACCCGATGGCGTATTAAACTCAACTACCTCACCATCAGAAAAATAAAGATCGTCATACGCCCGTTTGAATTTTTTAACACCAATGCGCTGCATCTCTTCGAGCGATGAACCCACTTTTTTCAGTTGCCAGTCTAACTCCTCTTCGATGGTTGCAAAGGGGAAATAGTCGCTAACCCCTAATCGATCGGCCAATTGTTTGGCCATCCACCAAGCAGGCTTGCTATCGTATAATGGCTCAACAGCCGGCATTCGTAACGAGATGGTTGGTTCGCGCTGAGCTAATATCCGGAGCGAATCGTATCGTTCCAAGTAAGTACACTCGGGCAAAATAATATCAGCAAAACCAGTAATTTCCATTGGCATGGTATCAACCACCACCAAAAGTTCAAGATTTTTAAGTGCTTCAAGCGTTTTTGAGCGCTCAGGTAATGTTTCAATAAGGTTAGTTCCATTCACAATCCAACCGCGAATGTTGCAATCCATGCGAACCGAAGGAATAGTTGCTTCGCAAACACCATTCGCCAAAGCCAACTCAGCTAATTCGTATTTACCTCCCATGGCATCGCGCCAAGTACGTTTGGGCGTTGGATATGGAGGATGAGCAATTCCTGGCACAGAGGATTTATCGGGGCGATAAAAGCCACCTCTCCGTCCCCACGAGCCTAGCAATGCATTTAATATGGCAACAGCTCTCAATCGTTGAGTATCGTCGCCATACCAAGTCACATGTCGCCCTGGATGAACGATAACCGAAGGAGCGGCATTGGCCATCTCACGAGCAGTTTCGCGAATTACACCAGGTTCAATGGTGGTAATTCCATATGCCCACTCGGGTGTATATAAAGCAACATGAGCCTTTAACTGATCAAAACCTAAAGTATATTGTTCAACGTATTTTTTATCGTAAAGCTCCTCATTAATAATTACATGCATCCACGATAGCAACAAAGCCATATCGGTAGATGGTTTTATTGGCAACCAGTATTTCGATTTGCTGGCAGCCGTGGAAAAACGAGGATCAACCGTAATAATAGTCGCACGTTTATCAATGGCATCCGACATCTCTTGCACTTGACCGTTGTGCATGTTTTCGCCAATGTGCGAACCAATTAACACCAAGCATTTTGTATCGCGAATATCGATTGGTTCAGGCGATCCGAGCTCCTCACCAAAAGTGGCGATAAAAGCAACTTCGCGCGGGCCTTTGCATTGCGCATACGAAGGTGCTGCGATGTTAGCCGATCCCAGCGCTTTTATTAAATTACCAAAATAAGTACCACCCGATCCGTGCGTAAACAAAGCCAAACATTCGGCTCCATGTTTATCGATGATGTCCTTCATTCGATCAGAAATTAAATCCAAAGCCACCTCCCATGAAACAGGCTTAAAGGTCTGAACCCCATTCTCTTCCACGCGAATGAGTGGGCGTTGAATACGATCGGTATCATAATACATACCTATACCACCAGTGCCTCGAGGGCACAAACGACCGTTGCAAGCAGGATCGTCATCATGCCCCACCACTTTTTTTATAGCTCCAGCCTCATCCTTTTCTACCCAACCTGCGCATTTCCAAAAGCACACTTCACAATATGTGGGTGTACGTTGCAAATCTATGGGTTTATGAAATCCAAATTTCTGATAAACATCCTCTCCTTCGGCCTTATTTCCAAAAAGCAATTTTGAGCCATACAAGGCGCCTGCTGTTCCTAATGCCGTTATTCGAATGAAATCACGTCGCGATTTAACCATGTGCCAACTGTGTTAAAATTTGTATAGCAAAATAATAAAATAGTTGGATATTTACATATGTTCTCAATCATACAATCGTTAATGTTATTTAGATTAAATAAAGAATTTTTTGAATAATAAGCCCCCAACGACTATTCATGGATAGTTGTTGGGGGAATATGTTTTAATCGAAAAAAAATTCACTTTATTTTCTCAAAAAGTAGGTATTTTTGAGACAGATTAAAAGCACAATCGACAAAAGAAATATATTGATTGAATTGTTCTTTAGGACTATAGGTTTGATTGTAGGTTTTAATGGTTGAAATAACAACAGAATTGCCATCGATCTTTGCAGTTGAAGTAAACCTACCAACTTCTGTTTGTTGGTTCACATTAAAAGCCTCAATGCCTTTTACACGATATCCATTGGGTATTAAGATTTCGATAATATTTTCGAAGGTTCTTGGGTACGTGAAGTAAATATTGTGTGTTCGATTGTTTTTCTCTGTATCGGAAAATGAAACTTGGGTACCCAATAATTTTCCTGCATCAAGAATATAATTCGAACCTACTTTACGAATAAACTGCTCAGTTGAAAATGAAAGAGAGTATTCAAAAATCGCATTTATTGGATAAATACCCGAATTATTAATTTTAAAGTTTTCGAAATTTAAATCATTGGTTATATTAAATTCCTCCTTCAAATTTTTCTTGATAAATTCGGATCTATCTTCCGAAAATCCTTTTTCCAAATCGCTAATTTGAATGGTTTTTTTTTCTTTAATAGAACTTTTCAACGAAGAGCTTTCTATTGATATTAATTTAGCGAAATTGGTTGAAAACTCTTTGTAAAAATCATTTCGACCAATAAGAGAATACTGTTCAGCTAATTTTCCAGCTCCAATCATTTTTTTATTGTACTCAATTTTCGATTTTAAACTATCGATACCAAGCTCCACCTTTAATGAGGATATTAATTTATTCTCTTCGGGTTTAACTTGTAGAATGGTAACAGATCTTAAAACATTTTGTTTGCTTTTTGGATAAAGATCCAATTCATATCCTTTATTACCAGAATATCGAGGATCGATTTCCGCATAATTCGTTAAAGCATCCAAATCAGATATATAGAAAACTTGACCATCGCATTCTATCTTTACCAAAACCGCAATATCTTCTTTCATAAAAAGATCATCCAACTTTAAAAAATTTCTGTTTGTGGTAAAAATTAGAGATGATTTAATTTTATGCTTAATCAACACCTTTGATAAAATAACGGCCATTTCATCTTGATTCCATGACTGACGTTTATCTGGAGAATAAAAATAATTTTCACTAAACATGCTCAAACTTTGGCGTTTACACTCCATTAAAATGCGATCAACTTTTTCTTTTGCAGTTGCTGTTTTTACAAGTTTAATGTTAGGGATTGGATAAGAAATGAGTTGCTTTTTCCAAGTTGAAATATCTTTGGCATATCTAGTTAATTCCTCCATTGAAATAGCTGTTCGAAGATCCTCTGTTGAAGTTAAAAATCGACGATAAAAACCTGTTGGATAATTAGCATAAGGTTTTATTGAAAAGATACCTTGAAACCGAACAAAAGGAGATTCTAAATAGTGATTGACCCATTTTTCATCTTTTGAAGCATCTCTATTGTAATCTACCAAGCGATATACTCCCTCTTGTTTTTTGCTTAGCGGCTTAATATCAGGAGCGCCATTCATTGAACGGCAACTTAGGTAACAATAACGTTTAGAGCTAATGGTTAAAGATTGTTCCACAATAGGGTACTCACCCTCTAAGAAAACAGTATTTGCATCACCAATAAAAGTAACATACTGATACATCGTTCTATTTCGCCTAACAATATAATAATCAAGTACATCTCCTACAACTAAATTGGGAATAGAGATTTTGTTTAAAGTCGCTTTTGCTTTTCCTTTTTGAGCTTCATCGGTAACCAAAATTTCATCGAGATTGATTTCGGTTTCGATACCATCGTTTTTAATTATCTTAAAACCTGCAAAAACTAAATCAGTACCTCTTTTTCTATTGGTAACCCCTTTTTCCATGTCACCATCAATCGAAAAAGTGGTGTATTCATCCACACCAGCTTTATCGAGCAGTTTTATTCGCATGTGAAACGAAGTTACTACCTCTACCCGATTGGGCCCTAACGAAAACATTGGACGAATGGCATAATCGTACGATCGGTTTAAAATAACGCACGATGACGAAAGAAATTTTTCAGGTATTTGCACTTCTTTAAAGGCCTCTGTCACCCAAAATTGCTTCTTAAATTCATCGTTTTCTCTATCGGCAAAAATAAAAGAGATAGATATTACTGAAAATAAAAATAGTGTAATAATTTTCTGATTCATAGCATTATACATTAAGAAATAAAGGGTTATTATTTTAGAACAAGAATAATTTGGTCGTTATAAAATTCTGTCAATTTTTTAATGGTATTATTCCATTGTTCAAATCGATCGTGCGTTATGATGGTTGATTTAAAAGTTAATTCAAACTGATATTGAATGTTATTGCCAGTTTGTTTTAGTTTTCCTAAAATCAAATACTCGGGTTCGTCAATAGCAATGCTATCAGGAATATGTGTAACTTTATAATTAACAGGTATTTTAAAGCTAACCGTTTTTTTATCAACTGACTTCATATCCAAATGCAAGTCGGTTGTTCTATCGTTTTTAATAATTGACGATTTTAATAGCTGTTGCCAATCAAAGGTGATATAAAGCTCGTTTTCAAATGACGTGACTTTATTGGCCACACTAGTTGTTGCACTGAGTTCGAATGGAGTTTCGAGTTTATACAATTCTCCATGTTTTAAATCTGAAATTGAGATATTATTGTCGGAATTGCGAAATATATCTTCAAATTCATTTTTATGGTCATCAACTTTTAACGACGCTAGATGATTAAACAAACTGCTTCGTGCCTCTCCAGCAAAAGAATATTTAACGGTTCCCTTAAGATTTGTTCCTTCGAGCTGATAGGATGCATTTTGAGCACACAAATTTTTATTGGGTAATTGAACTGGAATGACTTCAATTTTGTAATTATCGCCATCCTTTACCATAATTTGGCGTCCTTGAATTCGTTCTGCAATATTCTCGCGTGGCAAATATTTTTCGGTGGCATCTAAAAATACTATTTTACCATTGTAGTAAAGAGTTGTTATGCAATGATTATCAACGCAAAGAGAAGGGATTGAATAATCATAGCATAAATAATTGGTCCCTAACCACGACATTCGCGCATCGAACCCAGCACTATTAAGCATAACCACCAATAAATTGGCCATGCCTTTACAATCGCCATATTTTTTAGTTAATACATTATGTGCTTCATCCGACTTAAACCCAAGAATTCCTTGTTCGTAAGCCAAATATCGTATGTTATCATGCACCCAATTAAATATTGCATTTATTTTTTCATCATCTGACTTACAAGGTTTAATAATCTCATTGACTTGTGCATTAATGATACCCATATCAGGCTCCAACTCTTTATTCAACTTATTATACCAGTTAAATAAACCGTCAGTGGATGTAATTAATGGTTCTTTTGTAATCTTGCTTGATGAAATGGGTACAATTAAAACATGCGGAATATAAAATGATGGCCCTCCACTGTTCGCGTTATCAGGCCAATTGGCCAAATCATTACCGCTAAAAGTTATTACTTGCGATCCGTTTTTATCTGTAGAACTGGTCATTTTAATATTAAATGTATCGAGATAAAAAGGGATAAAATTAAGTGAAAGCCATTGGGGAATAATATATTTCACATCACTTTTAACGCAAGGCAAATCGTTTTGAAAATTCGTTTTGAAGTAATATTTTAAATCAAAAACTTTTTTTTGAAAAACGACTCTCAGTTTTTCACCCTTTTGACTAAATTGAAGTTTTACTGCGCAGTACTTTTCATCGGAATAAAATATTCCATTTAAATGATAACTAGAGTATAAAGGTGTAATTTGGAGACCTGATTTTTTCTCGTTGTAAACCTTAACTTTCTCAATTTCACAAAAGCTATCGTAAGTGGTTATGCAGTTGTATTGAGCATTTGAATTTAGAGCAATATATTCTAATTCAGATGTTTCTAAAACACAAACTTGCTTTTGGCTCTCGTCGAATAAAAATTCGACCTTTTTATTAACCGAATTTAAGGCAACATCAAATTTGGGATATTTGGTTTTTAATTCGTTGGCAAGTTTAACATCATCAACGGTAACTGCCATTATATGACATGAAAAAGACAAAACAAATAAAACAAAACCGACTTTAATTACATAACTCATAAATCGTATAATAAAACATAAAATTATTCAAATATAAATATTATAATGGATTATTTTAGTAGCCAGCTTTAATAGAAATAGAACTACAATCTAAAAAATACAATTGATTGCTTGATTTTTCAATCTACTACTATGGAGATCGATACTATGTATTTAATTTTCATTAACAAAGAGTGAATACACAAATACATTTATAATCACTATTCAATGTCGTTTAGTTAAGGAATCTTCTGAAAGGCTTTATTTTATTGGAGTATTGGAAAAAATAGTTCTTTTAAATGTTTGTAATTTACTCTATGATGATTATCTTGTAAGGGTATATAGGGGGTAACCCAAGTGCCAAT
>JBBQUP010000063.1:0-20700 GCA_038212305.1 Bacteroidales bacterium | reverse complement strand
CATATAACCAATCGGCTATACCTTTTAGTCCTTTATTTTCGGCCCATGAAGCCATGGCTAAATATAAATTACTCGAATAGCCTTCTTTATCTATTTGGGCTACTAAAACTTGTTCAACTTTTGAATTTAGCATTGTTCTATTTTTTAACCTGTTAATATCGTATTTTCCTTAATTCATCAAACTTTTTGCAACTCTTAAAATTACCACAAATCCATTTTATATAAAACATCCATTTTCATGTTCTTGTTATTTAAAAACGTTCCAAATTAACAGTGGGAATGTAAACATATTCAGTAAAATAATGTTATAAAACATATTATCATGTACACCAGACAAGATCAAGTCTATACTATACAACTCATTATTAATTCAATAACTCTTTTATATGATTAAAAAAGTATTGATTGCAAATCGTGGAGAAATAGCCATTCGTGTGATGCGAACCTGTAGAGAAATGGATATTTTGACTGTTGCAGTTTATTCTGAAGCCGATAGGAAATCACTTCATGTACGATATGCCGATGAAGCTTATTTAATTGGCCCCGCAGCATCGCAAGAGAGTTATCTTAAGATGGATAAAATTATTGAGGTTGCCCTACAATCAAAAGCCGATGCTATTCATCCAGGATATGGTTTTTTATCAGAAAATGCCACATTTGCCCGAAAGGTTAAAGAAGCAGGAATCATATTTATTGGTCCATCGCCCGAAGCCATCGACCAAATGGGCGATAAACTAACCGCCCGAAAACTAATGATTGAATCGGGCGTTTCGGTAGTTCCAGGATCGAAAAAGCAAATAGACTCGCAGGAAGAACTGAAAACGGTTGCCAAAGAAATTGGCTACCCTATCATGATAAAAGCTTCGGCTGGTGGCGGTGGCAAAGGTATGCGACTGGTTAAAACCGAAAAAGAATTGGTGCAATCGTATAATATGGCTCGCTCCGAAGCTCGGTCGGCTTTTGGTAACGATACGGTTTACATGGAAAAATACATCGAATCGCCTCACCACATAGAGTTTCAGATTCTAGCTGATAACCATGGCAATGTGGTGCATTTGTTCGAGCGCGAATGTTCGGTTCAACGTCGCCATCAAAAAGTAGTTGAAGAAACTCCCTCTCCCCTTTTAACACCCGAACTGCGTGAAAAAATGGGACAACAGGCCATTGCAGCAGCCAAATCGGTAAACTATTCGGGTGCTGGAACCATTGAATTTTTGGCCGATGACAATCACAACTTTTACTTTTTGGAGATGAATACTCGTTTGCAGGTTGAGCACCCCATTACCGAACGTGTAACGGGCGTGGATTTGGTGAAAGCTCAAATTAACATCGCCAACAATCTTCCTCTGGCTTTTAGTCAGAAAGATCTTTTTCAGTACGGACACTCCATCGAATGTCGTATTTACGCCGAGGATCCTCAAAATAATTTCATGCCTTGTCCTGGGGTTATCAAACACATTTCCGAACCTTCGGGATTGGGAATGCGCACCGATGGCTATGCTTACGAGGGTTACGAAATACCTATTCATTACGATCCCATGATTTCGAAACTAATTGTGTGGGCGCAAGATAGAGATGAAGCAGTTAAACGCATGAAACGTGCATTGTACGAATATAAAATTACTGGCATAAAAACCTCAATCCCTTTTCTGGAGCGCATTATGGATGCGGAGGATTTTAAAACAGGTAAGTACAATACTCATTTCATAGAAAATAACCTCGATGAGTTGCTTAATATAAACACCGACAATCAAGAAGATGAAGACATAGCCATGTTTGTTGCTTATTTAGACTATAAACAAAAGCTCGAATCCGGACTGGGTACGCCATCAACATCGGGCTTGTCGGTTGGTACGGCATGGAAAAACTATGGTATTCGGAACCCAAATTTTCAATTTCAACAGTAAGAAACTATGCATCTTGAAGTAAAATCAGGCGATAGAACAGCCCGAATGGAGATCATCCAACAAGTAGGATCGGTTTACCATGTTAGGGTTGATGAACGTGAGTATCATTTAGATATTGAACAAGTATCGAAAGGGATATATTCGATAATTAACGAAGGGAAATCAATTAACATGGAGATGATTGATGGAGGTACGCTCAACTCTTACAAAGTAAATACAATTAAAAACTACTTCGAAATTGAAGTAATTGATGCACGCACCCGCTATTTATTAAGCACTCAGGGCGATATTCATCAAGGTCACAATGTAATTACATCGCCCATGCCGGGTAAAGTAGTTAAAATACCGGTTAACGAAGGCGATACCGTTGAAAAAGGAGAAACCGTAATTGTGGTTTCGGCCATGAAAATGGAGAGTGAGTACAAAGCTCCTTTTAATGGTATCATTAAACATATTTTTGTTGCCGAAGGAACCATTATCGAAGGACATCAATCGCTTATTGAGATGACACCCGAAACAGTTAAGGAATAAGACCTATTTATTGTTTATCTTTTTTGCTGTTTATGAGTCAATTAGCCATGAACAACACGACATTATTTCCAATGAAGTACTAAATTAAAAACAATCCTATGCAATCACATCAAGAAAAATATAATATTTTCACAGCCAAAAATACCGAAGCCGAAAATGGCGGAGGACAACAGCGCATTGACAAGCAGCACGAAGCAGGAAAGCTAACTGCCCGCGAACGAATTCATCTGTTTCTCGATCCGGGAACATTTGTGGAAATGGATAAAATGGTGACTCATAACTGCAGCAATTTCGAAATGGATCAGCAAAAATTTACTGGCGATGGCGTTATCTCGGGCTACGGAAAGGTTGATGGCCGCTTGGTTTATGTATTTGCTCAGGACTTTACCGTATTTGGCGGATCGTTGAGTCGAACCAATGCCGATAAAATCATTAAAGCCAATAAAATGGCACTTAAAATGGGCGCACCTCTTATTGGATTAAACGATTCGGGCGGTGCTCGTATTCAAGAGGGAGTTGGTAGTTTGGCTGGTTATGGCGACATCTTTTTTTTAAACGTGAAAGCTTCGGGAGTTATTCCACAAATATCTGCAATAATGGGTCCTTGCGCCGGTGGAGCGGTTTACTCGCCTGCGTTAACCGATTTTATTTTTATGGTTAAGGATACCAGCTACATGTTTGTGACTGGGCCCGAAGTGATTAAAACGGTTACTCACGAAAACGTCACCAAAGAAGAGTTGGGTGGTGCTATGAGTCACAATGCCAAAAGTGGCGTAGCACATTTCATGGGTGAAAACGATGAGCAAACCCTCATGGCTATCCGCGAGCTGCTGAGCTTTTTACCATCGAACAACATGGAAGAACCGCCTATGGTGCCGTCGATGGATCCAATTGATAGGGATGAGACTGAGTTGATGGATTTAATTCCCACCGACCCCAACAAGCCTTATGATATGCATTGTATCATCAAATCGGTGGCCGACGATAATCATTTTTTTGAAGTGATGCCGCACTATGCTCAAAACATAATTATTGGGTTTATGCGATTGAATGGACGTTCGGTGGGTGTGGTTGCCAATCAGCCCAATTACTTGGCGGGTGTGCTCGACATTAACACATCGGTAAAAGCGGCTCGTTTTGTGCGTTTTTGCGATGCGTTTAACATTCCCATCATCACGCTGGTTGATGTACCCGGATTTTTGCCTGGCACCATTCAAGAGTTTGGTGGAATTATTAAGCATGGCGCTAAATTGCTTTATGCCTATGCCGAAGCTACTGTGCCAAAAATCACACTTATCATCCGCAAAGCATATGGTGGCGCATACGATGTGATGGCATCGAAACACTTGGGTGCCGACATCAACTACGCCTACCCCACTGCCGAAATTGCCGTTATGGGTCCCGAAGGTGCTGTTAATATTATTTTCAGAGGCGATGTGGACGAAGAGACCAAATCTAAACGCGTGGATGATTATCGCGATAACTTCGCCAATCCATATAAAGCTGCCGAATTAGGTTATATCGATGAGATTATTTTACCCATAGAGACACGCAAAAAATTAATACAAGCTTTAGAGATGTCGAAAAACAAACGCGAAAGCAATCCACCTAAAAAGCATGGAAACATTCCGTTATAAGGTCTCAGACCTATTTATTATTTTTCGTTTTTGCTGTTTCTGAATCAATCAGCTAACGAAAACACGACATTATTTCCTATGAAGTACTTATAATAATAACGAAACCTTATTTAAAGAGCTGCAAGTTGATTGTGGTTCTTTTTTTTGATGGCATAAATCCCAGCTTTTTGCACAATAATATCCATCCGCGAAATGTGCGAATTGCGCGAATTAAAAAAATGACTCTGTCGATCTTAAATTCGTTTAACTAGTGGGCCGATAATTTGTTCTATCGTTCGACTTCGCATAACCAATGCCTTGTTCGTAAAGTTCACTGGTACTATTCATTAATACAGTTTCCATTGTTTTGTTTTTTACTAATTTGAGTGTGTTGAACTAATGAACACAGTTCTTTTATTTCGAGATGTGTAAGTGCTCGCTTTAAGAATACAGCTCTCTTTTTCGTTAATGTCATAAGTTGATTCAATTGCTCATTGCTAAAACAATAGTGAGCATTGGCAATTGCGTTCATCAAGCCTTTTTTACCCGAATGTTTTCCAACTATCATTTGAGTTTGTTTACCCACATCGTTCGACTGGAACAACTGATACGCCAAAGGATCGCGCGTTAGGCTGTTGCAGTGTATGCCCGACTCGTGACTGCAAATTAAATCGCCCATCAATGGCATATCAACAGGAATAGGCCGATTGGCTGCTTGGGCTGTAAACAATGCCGCATCAACACACGATTTTAAATGGTACTGTAACGTATTCTCCAAACTGTAATGCATCGCAGCCATGAGCTGTTCCAACGAAGCATTACCGGCTCTCTCACCCAATCCTAAAAGCGTGGCGCTCACGCACGAAGCGCCACTTTGCAAAGCAGTTAAGCTGTTGGCGGTGGCCATGCCCAAATCGTTGTGCCCATGAAATTCGAATTCAACATTGGGATATGCAAAAGCATAACGACTAAATAAGTTGGCCACTTGCATGGGGTTCATCTTCCCCACGGTATCGGCCAATCGGATGCGATGTACCCCAAGTGTATGGGCTGCACTAATAAACTCATTTAACTGCGTATCGCTTGCCCGCGAAGCATCCTGCGCTCCTACTGCCACAAATTGAAACTCATTTTTAGCAACATCTATCAATTCCCCTAGTGTTTGATAGAGCCAAAAGCGGTCTTTACGCATGGCCAAAAGCAACC
This sequence comes from Bacteroidales bacterium, assembly GCA_038212305.1. Classification (GTDB taxonomy): domain Bacteria; phylum Bacteroidota; class Bacteroidia; order Bacteroidales; family Marinilabiliaceae; genus JBBQUP01. The sequence goes on along the minus strand of JBBQUP010000063.1, from coordinate 15,440 downwards.
CATCGGATACGGGAAACGACAGGTTGATGCGATCCAATCCAGCTCTAGCAGATGAACGAATGTCGACAAGCGTAGCACGTGCCCATGCTGTAGCCAAAAAACTAAAGCCTTGCGAGGTTAAGGTTTTTATATCGGCAATCTCCTCGTTGCCCATAGCTGGTGTGCCAATCTCTAACTCCGAAACGCCTGCTTCGTCGAGCAACGAGGCAATTTTCACTTTCTCATCGATGGAAAAAACCACTCCTGGAGCTTGTTCACCATCGCGTAATGTTGTGTCGATTAAGTAGGGGTTCATGTTTTTTAGTATCAAGATATGAGTATCAAGTATCAAGATATGAGATATTAGTACTCTTCTCTTAATCTTGTGTCTTGTGTCTCACATCTTGTGTCTATTTTTCAACCCTAATCCGCAATAATATAATCTTCAACAGCCTCGTTATTTTCTAGGGCATCTAAAATTTCATCGATGCGATCGGTTGTTACGCCACCGTACCAAAAATTATTTGGATGCACAACCATAACAGGGCCTTGCGAACACACATTTAGGCAAGCAGTAGTTGACACTACGACGTTCATGCCTCTGTCGCTGCACTCTTCCATTAAATACTGCACCATATCGATAGCGCCTTTTTTGTTGCAATAGCCTTGTGCATCGCCAGCAACTCTGAACGAATTGCATACTAAGAAATGGAAATCTGGTTTTTTCATGGTATTATTTTTTTGAGGAGTTTATTTGTTGAGTTGTTTAGGGGTTTATAGTTGGGGGTTTAGGGGTTTATAGGTTTAGGATGATATTTTAGGAGTTTATGGGTTTATAGGTTTGTTGTTTATATATCAAGGTTTAGAGGTTTAAAGTTTATAAGGGTTGGGCTTATGAGAGTAAATTATTTTTGCGATTAGTGATACATCAAAAAACTGTTAAACGAACCTAAACACATAAACCACTAAACCTTTCTAAACTCCAAACCCCTAAACTAAATCCATTAACCACAACCCGAAGCAGTGCCGCTACAGCTCGATCCGCATTTGAACACATCGGCTTTACAAACGGTGCGTAACTCTTTGCCCTTGTAAACCGATTCGAGGCCTTCGTCGATTAGTCCGCTCATCTCCACCACTCGAACACCACTCTTACCAAGGATTGCCGATGGTTTTGGGCCAATTCCACCCACCAAAATGGCTTTACAGTCGGATAATATATTTGACAACTCTACCCATCGCTCGTTACCGCTACCAGAAACTGGTGTGGCACGTTGAGCGACTACCTTATATCCATTGGGGGTTTCACGGAAAATGTATAACCGTTCGGCTTCGCCTAGATGTTGATTAACCAAAATACCTTCGTTACTGGCAACTGCCACATAAGGACGCTCATGTCCATCTTCGATCACCAGTTTCGACGATTCAGAGAGCAATCGCATGGCCTCGGCACTGTCCTGCCCAAGTAAACCAGCTGCATCGGCTCTACAACGAGCACAGTGAGTCATGGGTTTTAGGTGCGCACCTACTTGTTCGCGGATGCTTTTCATGAGTTCTGCCGACGGTTCTTCGTAAACGCCAAACGGTGTGCTTTCAACAGGAAACAAAGGGATGGTATTCATCAAGTCAACACCTTTCGATGCCATGTATTTAGCCACCTCTTCCACGTGATGATCGTTCACACCAGGCACGATGATGGTATTTATTTTTACGGTAATTCCTACTTCTTTTAACTTATCGATGGCAGCCAACTGTTTTTCGAGCATTAACTTACCCACATCTTCGCCAAAATAGCCACGCTTTTCGGAACGAGCCCAGCTGTACATTTTAGAAGCAATAGCAGGATCAACAGCATTAACGGTGATGGTTACATGCGATACTTGCAACTCGGCCAACTCATCGATATAAGGCATTACATTTAAACCGTTGGTTGATACGCACAACAACATTTGAGGATACGATTTACGCACCAAACGAAGCGTCTCCATGGTTTTATCGGCGTTGGCAAACGGATCACCAGGACCTGCAATGCCTACGACAGCAATGTTTGGCATCACAACCATTAACTTATCGAGATAGTCCAATGATTGCTCAGGCGATAACACATGACTGGTCACTCCAGGTCGACTCTCATTCACACAATCGAACTTGCGATTGCAGTAGTTGCACTTAACGTTACACTGTGGCGCCACAGGTAAATGCACTCTGGCAAACTGATGATGCGCATCTTTATTAAAACATGGATGGTTTTTGAAGTTAAGTTCCAGATTTGCCATAATGTTAAGTTTTATTTGTTAGTAATTTCTTGGAGGAGAAGAGGTTAGTTGTTTAGGAGTTTAGTCTTATGTCTCTTTTTTAGTATCAAAGTTTTGAGTTTTGAGTTTAAAGTTTAAAGTTTAAAGTTTTCTCATTAGCACATTAGCACATTAGCACATTAGCACATTATCTTCCTCTCTTCCTAAATATACTTATACCCCACTGGTGATAATCGTTGTTTTTGTTCGATGATAGCATTTACAATGGTGTCGTACAATTGTTGAGCACCACGATAGCCAACATGCAAAATGCGCTGACCGCCAAATCGGTCGTGAACGGGAAATCCAACTCTGATGAGCGGTATCTCTAACTCACGGGCGATGTAATAACCTTTACTGTTACCAATCAGCAGATCGGGTGTATGGTCGTGACAAAATTCGCTGATGTGCTCAAAGTCAATATCATCGTGTACCGCTGTTGATGAACCTTTCTCAGGACAAAGCGCTTCTATCTCGCGTTTCATGGTGTTGTTTTTACCTCCCGATGCAACTAATATTACCTCTACTCCTATCTCATCGAGAAATGCTGCCATTGAAACCACAAAATCCTCATCACCATAAACCACGACACGTTTGCCAAACACATACTTATGACCATCGATGTAACTATCGATTAATCGTCCGCGCTCCTTTGTAATGTATTCGGGCGTTTCTATGTTATAGATACTATTTAAAGTATCTATAAATCGATCGGTTAAATTAACGCCAATTGGGAGTGGAAGAATGGTTGCAGGTACTTCAAGGTTTTTCTCAAGCCACGATGATGCAGTGGCACATTGGTGCTTATCGACTGCAACGCCGTGCAACCTACCAAACTCTATGGAGGCTTTGGCACTTCCCATTTTCTTAATATCGCTTATTGGCGTGCCACCTTCAGGAATGCGATGATAGGTATCCCAAGTGGGATTATCCAAACTATCGGAATAATCGGGCAGCAACGAATTTTCGATGCCGTATTGATATAAAACCTCTTTCAAATAACGAATATCAGCAGGTGAAATCATTCCAGGGAAGAGATTTAACCCACCATCTACATCGCCTTTCTGAGCTATTTTCTCAACCACTGCTAAAACTGCTGTGTGAAACCCATCAATATGACTACCTCTGTAACTTGGCGTGGAGGCAGAAATTAGGGTCACATCATCATGACTATTTTTCGCTCTGATGTCTCTTATCATTCCATCGACATCTTCGCCAATGGTTTCGCTTAAACAAGTACTGGCTATGCCAATTACCTTTGGCTTATATTGATTGGTGACATTGTTGATTGCCACCGAAAGATTGCCACCTCCACCAAATATGGTTGTCTCCTCGCTAAAGTTTGATGACGCAATGTCAACTGGTTCGCGAAAGTGACTAATAATGTATCGCCTGATATAGGTAGCGCAACCTTGAGAGCCGTGAATAAGTGGAACACACCCTTCGATGCCTTTGTAAACCAAACTGGCACCCAGTGGAGTACACAGCTTGCAGGCATTGCGCGTGGCAACAAACGACTTACGCTCGGTTAAATAAGGTAGTTTTTCCATGGCGCTTATTTTTTAATAAATTTCCAAACAGGACTCATCACCGAGGCATGTACCTCTTTTGCAAAATTCAGCATGCCTTCGTAACCGGCTAATGCCTCTTTGCGTTCGTGGTTATGATCGCAAAAACCAATGCCTATCTTATGTGCAATGGGTCGCTCTTTTACTCCTCCAATAAACAGATGCGCTCCTGTTTGCTTCACAAAATCCGAAAGTTCATTGGGGTTTGAGTCATCCACGATGATGGTTCCTAGGTCGCACAACTTCTTGAGCAACTTATAATCATCGTCGTTACCCGTTTGTGAACCCACCACTGTGGTTTCCATGCCTATCAAGCGAAGCGCCTTAACCAAACTGATGGCTTTAAATGCTCCACCCACGTATATGGCCGCTTTTTTACCAGCTAAATCTTTTTTATAAGGTAACAATGCTGGTATTAACTCCTGAAGTTGCTCGCTAACAAGCAAACGTGCATTGTTCATAAAATCTTTATTATCGAAAAATCGAGCCACTTCATAAAGTGCATCCGACATATCTTCGATGCCAAAATAGGATACTTTAATAAAAGGAATGCCGTATTTTTCTTTCATCTCCTTGGCTAGCGACATCATGCTGCCACTACATTGAACCACATTAAGCGACGCTTTATGCGCTTTGCGGATATCATCCACCCGTCCATCGCCCGTTAAGCAACTAAGGATGTTAACCCCCATTTGTTTGTAATACTCGTTTAACATCCAGTATTCGCCAGCGAGGTTAAAATCGCCTAAAATATTAATACTAAAAGGAGGAGCTACATATTCGGTATCGGTTCCAATAAGTTTCGACAAGGCCAAACAAGCTGCCTTGTAACCATCTTTTTTAGTGCCTTTAAATCCTTCGGCCATAACAGGCAACACATCCAAGCCTTTTTCGAGACTTACTTTTTTACAAATGGCTTCTACATCATCGCCAATAACTCCCACAATACAGGTTGAATAAACGAAAGCAGCTTTAGGTTTGTAGGCATCAATTAACTCGCAAAGCGCTTTATAAAGTTTTGGCTCACCACCAAATACCACATCTTTTTCGCCTAAATCGGTTGAAAAACTTAAACGATGTAATTGAGGCCCTGAAGACAATGCACCTCGGATATCCCACGTATAAGCAGCGCATCCTATTGGGCCATGTATTAAGTGCAAGGCATCGGCAATGGGATACAGCACCACTCGCGAACCACAAAAAACACAGGCACGCTGACTAACCGATCCAGCAGTACTCTTTGTATCACAAACCAGTTCCTGATTGTCAGTACCAATCGTCATCACCTGTTTCTTACGCTCTTTTAGTATGTCTATCATGGCTGGTTTTTTAGTATCGAGATGTGAGTATCAAGTATCGAGATTTAAGGGATTTAGGGTTTTCACATTAGCACATCATCACATTAGCACATTAGCACATTAGCACATCAGCACATTAGCACATTATCTAATTTCAGGCAACAGGAGCATCGAAACAAATATGCTTACTGGGTTTTGAAGAGGGGAAGATTCCGATAACCATAATGAAACAAAGCCCCTGCCTCCTAAAATCACACTGAGAAAAAAAACTCTTTAGATGTAATTACATTACTAATTCAAATTTCTCTTCGATACAAGTTGCATCTTCTTTATCCATTAACGCACCAAGTATTTTCTCAAGAATTCGCAGTCCGCCCATGTAACCAATTGTTGGGAAGTAGCTATGTCCAATTCTATCGATGATTGGGAATCCCATGCGCACGAAAGGTATATTCTCGTCGCGAGCAATGTATTTACCGTAGGTATTTCCAATTAGCAAGTCAACCGGATTCTCTTTAATCCACTGATGCATTAAATACATATCGGCTTGTGGCCCATTTTTATATTTTGCTTCGGGAACCTTATCGCCCAACACGTCGGCTATACGTTTATCGAATTGCTTTCCTGGCGTACCCGACACAATGTAAACGGGTTTCATAGCCATATCGACCAAAAACTCGATTAATGGAATAATATTATCAGGATCGCCCCAAACCGCAACACGCTTGCAGTATAAATACTGATGCATATCGGTTATGGCATCAACCAATTGTCCGCGTTCATTACCAATTGAATCAGGTATTGAAACACATCCTGTTTTACTAAGTGCCTGAATAAATCGATCAGTTCCTTTAATTCCAATAGGGATGTCGAGAATATCGAATTTCACCTTGCAATTATTATCTAAAGCAATGGCGGCTTTACTTGTACCCCACTCACCTAACCCAAGTGTGTACATGCTATCGCCCATTTTAACCATTTGCGGAATGGTAGTTCCTCCTTTTGGATACATCTCGAATTTTCCAGTCATGGGTGCATCAAGTACATCAGAAGTATCGGGTAACAGAACCGATTTGATACCCATCACTCCCAAAATGCGTTTAATCTCGCGCATATCCGATGGCTCAACCCAACCAGCCAAAATATTTAACTGCCGGTTTAACTCACCTGTGTTAGTTGGGAAATATTTTACAAATCCCTCTAACATGTTGGCATATCCGGTAACGTGTGAACCAACATAACTTGGAGTTGGTGCGTAAACCAAATGCTTTCCTTCAGGAACTTGTCCGTCTGATGATGCTTTTTTGGTAATCTGTCCTAAATCATCACCAATGGTTTCACTTAAACAAGTTGAGTGAACAGCAATAATTTGTGGATCATACACCGAAAAAATGGTGCCAATGGCTTGCAATAAGTTCGCCTGTCCGCCAAACACCGAAGAACCTTCGGTAAACGAGCTGGTAGCCGCCATTACAGGCTCTTTATAGTGTCGTGTTAAAACACTACGGTGATATGAGCAGCAACCTTGCGAACCGTGACTGTGCGGCAAACATCCATGTACACCTAAGGCAGCGTACATTGCGCCCACTGGCTGACAAGTTTTAGCAGGGTTAACCGTTAATGCCTTTCTTTCCTTTACTTTATCTGTTGTATGTCGAAGTAACATAAGTCAATCCTCCTATAATTAAGCGTTAATACTCATACTTCCAACAATCTCGGGCTCACCTTGCCAGGGAGCTTTCACCATTTTCCATATGTCGGTGCAAAGCATTCTTTCCATTTCAACATAGAAATTTATTGCACCTTCGAATCCTGCGTAAGGACCACCATAATCGTAGCTATGAAGCTGCTTGAGAGGCACACCCGATTTTTGAACCACATATTTTTCTTTGATACCAGCGCAAATCACATCGGGCTTAAAGTATTCAATCAATTTTTCAGTTTCGTGGTGCGATACATCATCAATAACCAATGAGTTCTCGGCCATTTCGCCCATCATACCAGTATAATCACTGAATTTGTAACCTTCTTTTTCGAGTTCGGCTTTTTTGGTTTTCAAATCCTCGCGATAGCGTTTTAAATCCTTGGTTACCTCAATCTCCTCGATGTTACGTGAATCGGCATCAATTTTAATGCTTGGTATCACATGACGACCTTCGTAATCATCGCGGTGAGCAAACTCATAACCAGCAGAAAGCACTTTCATTTCAAGCTCTTTAAACAAATCCTGATAATGGTGAGCGCGTGATCCACCCACAAACATCATGGCTGTTTTGCCTTTTGTTCTAGCAGCAATTTTCGAACGAACTGCTTCCACTTTTTCCATTTCGCGCTTGATGATGGCTTCAACTTTAGCTGTTAGCTCAGCATCGGCAAAATACTCAGCTGTTTTACGAAGTGCTTTGGCACTGCCTTCGGCTCCAATAAAACTGATCTTAACCCAAGAAATACCGTACTTTTCTTCCATCATCTCAGCAATGTAGTTGATGGATCGGTGACACATTACCAAGTTTAAATCGGCTGTGTGCGAATACGCCATACTTTTAATGGTTGAGTTTCCCGAAAAAGTTGAAAGTAACTCAATGCCAGCCTCTTCGAATAAACGCTCCAATTCAAATGCATCGCCACCAATGTTGTATTCACCCAACAAGTTGATCTGATATTTTCCAGTACGAGGACGATCATTTAATCCAACCACATGTTTAAAAACGCCATTGTTAGCAATATGGTGACCCGCACTTTGCGATACACCTCGGTATCCCTCGCAAGAGAATCCAAAAATATTGATTCCTAACTCCGCTTTCATGTCGCGGGCAACCGAGTGAACGTCATCACCAATTAAACCTACAGGACAAGTTGAGAAGATTCCAATTGCAGAAGGCTTAAAATGTTCGTAAGCCTCACGGATAGCCTCTTTAAGTTTTATCTCACCACCAAATACAATGTTCTCATCTTGCATATCGGTTGAGAATGAATAAGGTATGAAGTTATCTTCACCTTCCTCAGGACGAGTTTGGTTACGACGTGTTAACCAAGCATAAAAACTGCATCCAATAGGACCATGTACAAGGTTGATAATGTCGCGGGTTGGTCCTAAAACCACACCTTTACATCCTGCATAAGTACAACCACGTTGGGTTATAATACCAGGAATGGTGCGTACGTTTGATTGAATCTCTTGCTCCTCGTGTGGTGTGTTAACAACAATTGATTTCAATCGTTTTTTAGCCACTTTATTGGGATATTTACTAATCATGTCATCAACAAAAGCTGACGGATCAGGCATCCCCTTCGAATAATCTTTTTTCTTTACCATGTTGTTTCAATTTAATCCAGTACAGCATCACCTGATTCACCCGTTCTAATGCGAATTGCATCAGCGGTAGGAAGTACGAAAATTTTACCATCGCCCGGACTAGGTGTTTGATTGGCTTCAATAATGGTTTCGACCACGGTTGCAACCAATTTATCGGGAACAATAACCTGAATAATTCGCTGAGGACGCAAACGAGGTTCATTGTTTAATAAAGCAACTGCTTCGGGATGGTTTTCTTTGGCTCCTTCAAGAACTTTGGCTTCCCAAAGTCCCTTTCCACGTCCAAACACGTTTCCGGTAGCAGTCATCGATGAGATGCCTGCATCGCGTAAAGCACGTTTGGTGACGTTCATTTTATCTATTCTAATAATTGCCATTACACATTTCATATTCGAACGATTTTAGTGGGTTAAAGCTCTTGTGTTCCTCTACTAATGGTGTAAGCCTCATCAACAGGACAAACAAATATTTTTCCATCACCAAAAGCTCCCTTGGGTTCGCTTCTTGCAGCATCCATAATGGTGTTGATGGCAAAGGTTTTATCCTCATCTTTAATAACCATCATTAGCATCTCCTTGGGTAATTCATCGTAAGTAACATCGCCAATTTTAATACCGCGTTGTTTTCCACGACCCACAACTGGGATTTTTGTTACTGCAATGTAACCTGCTTCGAATAAAGCTTTTAACACCTTGTCTGATTTCTCAGGACGAACAATTGCTCTTATCATTAACATAGTCGAAAATTTTAAATTGTTACTTAATTTTATGGATTACATTAAGTATTCCACAGGAAATAATGTCATGTTTTCGTCAGCTAATTAGTTCATAAACAGCACAAACGAAAACAATAAATAGGTATGAGACCTTAGTTGGCAATACCAAAATCGATAAGCAATTTCTCTAACGTATCCATTGGCAATGGCGTAGGAATAACAAACATTGTGTTTTGATCGATTGCTTTCGACAAAGCACGGTACTCGTTAGCCTGATTGTGAGTAGGTTCGAACTCGATAACAGTCTGACGGTTAATTTCGGCACGTTGAACCATGTTATCGCGAGGTACGAAGTGAATCATTTGAGTACCTAGCTGACGAGCTAACTCAACAATCATTTCACGCTCATTGTCAACATTACGAGAGTTACAAATTAATCCTCCTAAACGAACAGCTCCATTTTGAGCATACTTCTGAATACCTTTACAAATATTGTTTGCAGCATACATCGCCATCATCTCGCCCGATACCACAATGTATATCTCTTCGGCTTTTCCATCACGAATAGGCATCGCAAATCCTCCACAAACCACATCACCTAATACATCATAAAAGGTATAATCGGTTTCGTACTTTGCATCCCAAGCACCTAATTGCTCCAAAAGATTAATTGATGTAATGATACCTCGACCAGCACAACCAACACCTGGCTCTGGGCCACCTGATTCAACGCAACGCACACCACCGTAACCTGGCTTTACAACATCATCGATGTCAACATCTTCACCTTCTTCGCGAAGGGTGTCCAAAACGGTTTTTTGAGCCAAACCTCCAAGTAACAATCGGGTTGAATCCGCTTTAGGGTCACATCCTACAACAATAATTTTTTTTCCGGCTTCAACCAGGCCGGCAACAGTATTTTGAGTAGTGGTAGATTTACCAATTCCTCCCTTTCCGTAGATAGCAATTTTTCGCATGGCAGTCATTTTTGAGTTAAACAATTACTTTTTGTTGTTTAACCTTAAACATGAGTTGTGCCACTAATGCCAAACTTTTTAATTCTCCTTTAAAACAATCATCTAATCCTCTAAAATTCAATTACATAAAAAACACAATATGGATTGCATAGCCAACTGATCAAAAAAAAATCCCACCGATTGGTAGGATTCAAACTATTGATTACACCGAATGGTTGCATCAGGTACAACACTCTCCAACAACATCTTATATGAAAAAAATCTAAAATATTAACACTTATTGGGTAGAATTTACATAATTTAAAAACTGCTGCAAACCGCAAAAAAAGGAGGATGGTAATTAAATAACAGTCACTATATCTTTCAATTCTTTCCGAACTTTTGCTAATTGTTGATAGTGATCGTCAGCTGCTCGATATCCAATAGTAGCCATAACGACTGATGTTAATCCTTTCGACTTTAAATCTAATATCTCATCAAATACGGCCGGATCAAATCCTTCCATCGGACAGGCATCTATTTCTTGTGTCGCTGCCGAAACCAACAAAAACCCAAGTGCAATATAGGCTTGACGTGCTGCCCATTGCGTTAGAACCTCAGGTGTACGGGTTTGAATGGTGTTTTTCATCATGCCAGCATACTCAGCTAATGAGTCCGCTGGAATTTTTCTAATCTTACTCATTCTCTCAACAAACTCATCAACGTCACCAACTGATAGATTCGTTTTTGCTGCAAAAATAATCACTTGCGAAGCGTCAGTAACTTGTGTTTGATTCCAAGCAGCAGCTTTTAATTTCTCGCGTATTGCTTTATCCTCAACTACTAGAATTTGGAATGGTTGTAAGCCATAAGATGTAGCAGCCAAATTGGTGGATTCTAGCAATAAATTTAGTTGATTTTCAGTTATTTTTTTTGAACTATCGAATTTTTTTGTGGCATAGCGCCATTTTAATGATTTTAGAATATCCATGATCTTATGATTTTAATATTAAGTTGATTTATAAACAGACGGCAGTTGCTATTGTTTACTGTTTTCAACAAATTTTTAAACATTTAACGATTAAAAACTTATGGTATTGGAATAGCATCAAATAAAAAAGCTACCCCTAGAGATAGCTTCATATGTTTGACTTTTATTTTACAATAAATCTAATTTGGTTTTAGCTCCTCTAGATCACCTTTAAAAAACTGAGTAGGAATGACTAACGTTTCTATTGTACTTCCCATATTAGCGGTCAAAGTTGTAATAAACGACCTAATATAAGGAACCATAATTGCTGGGGCATTTGAATTGACAAATACTTTCCGCAAATCATCATCGAGTTCGGTTTCAAGCTCAAAACTTCCAACGGCCTAATGCTTCTCATTAAACACAGTATCAAGAATGTTTTCTCAAGTAATATTTGCTATATAAACCTCGAAGTATCCTGTCTTTCTCTTGCTATTATTACCCAATGAATTGTGTCTATTTTATCACTCCAAAAATAACAGCCGTTGCCTAGCCATGCATCTTTTCTTAAACAATAAATTGGACTATTTAATCTATTAGCCCATTTTTCTATAGTATGGTACATTATTCGCTCCACGGACAAAACTTATTGATCTATAACAAAACTAAATAATATTAGTTTACAAACAACAAGTGAATAAATCAGACACGTATACAAAAACAATTGAATTGCCAACTTAACAATTAAGTGCGATTATGCGCATATAGAACTTATTGCCTTTCATTGCGTTAATTGTTATATTGTTGATGTAAAATTTTAAGGCTTGTAAATTTGGCCTCATTTGCATGATAGTTTAAGGCCTTAAAATGAGCACTATTTTTTTGTTCCAAGAATAAACTTTTGAAGAAAATTATTTGTTTCTACAAATACTTCTCCCAGAAATACATAGGAGGGTCACATTCGTTATAACCCATGTTTTGATATAACTTCATGGCAGCAGGATTATCATTCCGAACTTCGAGATTAATTCGACAACAATTATTCGCTTGTGCCATTTCTTCAACTTCTTTCATCAAAAATTGTCCGTACCCTTTGCCATGTTGGTTGTTGTGGATAATAAAATCATGAATGTTTAATAACGGTTTTGCTTTAAAAGTTGAGAAATTAATAAAGCAATTGGCCAATCCCACAAACTCATTATCTTTTTTAATCATTATCCCTCTATATGAAGAATTCACTTTTAAATGAGCAATTGTCTTATCCATTAGTTCAATATCTAATGAATGACCTAATCCCATTGGATGCATAGCATATCCATTCATTAATTCAACAAAGGCTTTTCTATGATTTTTGTCCGAAAAGTCAACATCACAACCAGATAATGTTTCCATGCTTACGCTTTTGTTGAAAAAACTAGGCTATCTACAAGTTGGTTTTCTATGCACATTAAAATATTATTCTAGAAGACTTAGAATCATCAAACCACTAGTTAGTTATTTAATGACTGAATGTCAATCACTTGACATCTATTATTCAACTCCATTTTTGATAAGAAAATCACTGTATTTTTTATCAATTACAAGTATATGATTTTTTAACCACTCTTTTAAAAATCCAGTTATCTCAAAGGAGATGATGAGCATTCCTTTATTAAATTTCTCTTCAAGTGCTGTTACTTTTGCTAAGAAATTATCGTGTTCGCTTTTATGAGCAATATAATTGGGGTAACCGAATCGCTTCATATGCCCTTCTTCATTGGTAAAATGTGTTTGAGTGTAGCTCTTCATTCCACTAATTAATTTTGAAATATTTTGACTATTTGAACGACTTTGAATGTTTTCATAAAAATCGTTTATTAAAGAAATAAGTATTTTGTGTTCCTCATCAATTGACTGGATTTTCACACTCATATTTTCATTCCAATTCATGTATATCATAATTCTTTCTTTTTATTAATAAGTTATAAATCAATTTATAAAGAGATAATTCTATTTCTTGATGAACCCTTTTTGATGAATCAACTTTGCCTATTGATGTTAACTATCAGTAGCTTTAAAAGCAAGGAATTCATTTCTATTTATTCGCAACAAATTATTTTTTGTTTCACTTTAAATTTAAATTAGTTTGGTAAATCTACCACCAACACCATAACAACCACTATATAAAGTATCTATAGATATTATTTACCAAAATAGTATTACCCCAATTTTCTACTAAATTATTAAACATAAATTGCATTCGAGCTAAGCCAACTTAAATCTCCAGATATCAATATCGTACTTTTTCACGCGTATGCCTAACATTCGCTCAGTTACATTCAAGTATTCCGATGCTTTAGCCATATTTCCTTTTGTAGAAGTTAGCGATTCTAAAATAAGCTGCTTTTCAACCCTCTCTACACATTCAACCAATCCTCCTTTAGATTGGGTTCCTGATGATTCTGCCGTTTGCAAAGTTGGTGGCAAAAGATAACTATGAATAACGTTGTCTTTACTTAAAATACAGGCACGTTCAATGCAATTCTCCAATTCACGAATGTTTCCAGGCCACGAATAAACCATTAGCATATTAATGGCCGATGTGGTAATCCGCTTAATAGTTGCTTTATTCCGACGATTAAATTTTTCAATAAAATGATCAACCAGTAAAGGAATATCTTCACGACGCTCCCTCAGTGACGGAATAAACAATGGGAACACATTAATACGATAATACAAATCCTCACGAAACTTGCCTTCCTCAATCAATTGCTCCAAATTCCGATTGGTTGCAGCCACAATCCGAACATCCGATTTAATGGTTTCGGATCCGCCTAAACGCTCAAATTCGCGCTCCTGAAGCACCCGTAATAATTTCACTTGTGTGGCAGGTGGCAAATCGCCAATCTCATCTAAAAAAATAGTTCCGTTATTAGCCAATTCAAATCGTCCAATCCGACGCGAATCTGCTCCTGTAAAAGCGCCCTTTTCATGACCAAACAATTCACTTTCAATTAAACTATCGGGCAGAGCAGAACAGTTCACTTTAACTAAATTACCTGCTTCACGATTGCTACTCATGTGAATGGCTTCGGCAACCAATTCTTTACCTATACCACTCTCTCCTCGTATCAAAACGGTACTACTGGTTTTCGATACCATATGTATCAACGAAAAGAGCTCACGCATTTTCCCAGAGTTACCAATAATGTTATTCGATAACACATCCACTTCGAGCTGGCTCTTTAGTTCAATATTTTTTTTACGAAGGGCATCCATTTCTTCCAAGCGACTCTGCCTATATTGCGCCACTTTTAGTATTAAACTTCCAATAATAGAGAGCAATCGAATGTCCTCTTCGTATAATATATTTGGATTAAAAACACGAATAACACTCAATGCACCAGCAACTTGGTTGTTTTCCATCAAAGGCACACAAATAAAGGTTAATTCTTTACCATCCTTTTTTAAATCGGCTTGAGTTTTATTTTTAAAGAGAGCGGAACTCGAAATTTCATTAATCACCACTGGCTGCCCTAATTCTATAACACGACCAATAACTCCCTCTCCCAGCTCGTATTTTCCTTTGGCTTGTTGCGATGCCGTTAGTCCATAAGCAGCTTCTATCTCAATTTTTAAGGTCTGACGATTGATAATGGTAATAAAACTACGTTCGGCCATTAAATACTCAACCACCATCCGAAGTATTGGTGTTAAATCGCTCTTTAATTCCTTACTCGAAATTAACCGCTGACTAACTTCAAAAAGTAGCGACATTTCTTTTAGTCCGTAACACTCATTTCCTGCTTTTTTACATCCCGCGCTCATAAATTCGTGTTTTCTTAATCAGATGAAACAATAAACACAAAAGTAATATTTTTAAACAATGCCCCCCAATATAATAGAATAAATTATCTAAAAAATACAAAATAATTAAATAGCACCCCTAAATATTCATGTACTCATGATAAAAAACTCAAAAATAATTGACTCATCCTATTTCGAACTCATCCACTCGCAGACAAAAATATCATCTCTGAAATTCAACTTACCCCTTGGCACATTCCACTCCGAAACAAAAGAAACAGGCGGATGTGGTGATAAACCAATTCTCTCCAACCCTAGATCAATAACCGTTATGACTTGTTCTTCGAATAATCCTTTTCCATCACAATAATTACAATGAGTATGATATTTACTCCACCTCACAAAATTCGCGCTTCTATTATTCAATAGTCCGTTAGATTTTAAGCGGCAATTTTGCCGTATTCCAATAGTTCTTTGACAATTTTTTGATTTTTAGCAGTGTTTGGATTAATAGCAAACCTGCACATAAATCGTTCGAGCATCAATGTATTGTTGTAC